>JAFXGR010000059.1 GCA_017520155.1 Lachnospiraceae bacterium | reverse complement strand
TTCCCTGCTTATTCCTATAATCCCTATACTCCCTTACCTTCCCGCTAAATTCCTCTAAAACTTCTCCTGCCTGCAAACGTTCTCTTAAACCTTCCATATACTCCTTGGCCTCTTCTGCACTGCAGTATTTTGTTCTTGTGATGGTTTCATAGTATCCATACTCTCCGTACAGTTCTTCCAGTCTGTCCCACAAGGTTTTCCCCTGCTTTCTATATTCCTCTGCCATTTCACAAATCATCATGGATGCACCTACTCCATCCTTGTCTCTTACATAAGGACCAATCAAATAACCGCAGCTTTCTTCAACACCAAAAATAAAGTGCTTCAGTTCTCCCTTCTTTTCCAACTCTCCCACTTGTTCTCCGATATATTTAAATCCGGTTAGGGTATCCATTACCCCACCCCCATACTTAGCTGCAATTTTTCTTACCATCTCTGTGGTTACAATAGTCTTAAGAATCACGGAATTCTCAGGTAACTGCCCTGTCTCTTTTTTTCTTCTTAACATATAGTCCAACAACAAAACTCCCACCTGATTTCCACTAAGTCTTTCATATCTTCCTTTCCTTTTGGCAGCTGCTCCCACCCTATCTCCATCAGGATCTGTGGCAAGGAAAAGATGAGCATCTATTTTTTCACAAAGCTTTATTCCTGCCTCCATAGCCCTATCATCCTCCGGGTTGGGATATGGACAGGTAGGAAAATCTCCGTTTGGCTCACTTTGTTCAGGTACAAGAAATAGATTTTTTACTCCCTTTTCTTTCAATACTTTACATACACACTCCTTTCCCGCACCATTTAAAGGGGAATATACTACCTTCAATTCTTCACTTACCTTATGGGTAAATCCATAGGTAAGAATATCTCTGCTAAAATCCTCAATATTTTCTTTTGAAATATATTGTATAATCTTTTTTTCTCTGTAATCCTCAAAAGAACCCTCTATAATTATCTTTTCCTTATGGAAATTTTCTATTTCCTGTTGAATCTTTTTTGCTGCTTTTTCGGTAATCTGACATCCCTCATGATTATATACCTTGTAGCCATTATATTCTTTTCTATTATGACTGGCGGTAATACTGACTCCCAAGTCACATTGTTCTTTTCGTATCACATAGGAAAGGAAGGGGGTAGGCATTAAGGTTTCACTTAAATATACTCTGCACCCCTGAAAGGCAAATACTTCTGCTGCCTGTCTTGCAAAATCCCAGGAATTGTTTCTGCTGTCATAGCATATGGCCACTTTGGGATTATCTATCATTTTTTTTAGATAGCAGCTTACCCCTAAGGTAACCTTTTGTATAACCCTTTTATTTAATTGTTCCTCTCCTTCACCCATTATCCCTCGGATTCCTCCGGTTCCAAATTTTATCTTCATCTTTTCCTCTTTCTTTTTAACGGTTCAGTCCTTTTGTTTTCTTTGGCACTTAAGCTTGGCTAAATAAAAGTTCCATTTTCCCTTCTATTTTGTATTCTCCGCTTCCCTTAGGTATATAAATACTATCACCGGCCTTTATCTCCATCATAGTTTTATGATGAAATAAGGTACCGCCTCCCTCCAATATTAACAGGGATTGATCTAAACCACCCTCAGGTTCTTCCCATATACCTTCTATTTCCATACGACTGACTTGAAAATAGGGACAGCGTACCAGCAATGTTTTATAATAGCCCTGTTTTTTTATTCTTTGTCCCATGGGGCGGTAACCATGTAATGGGGGAACAAATCCCAAAACCTCTTTTGCCTGTTTCAGATGAAGAGGACGATACTGTTGAAAGGCATCTTTACGATGATAATCATAAATACGATAAGTAATATTTGAGTTTTGCTGTATCTCTGCTACCTTAATCCCTTTTCCTATGGCATGAAGCATACCTGCAGGAATAAAAAACACATCTCCCCTTTTTACCTCTACTTTTCTGCATACCTCCAGAATAGTATCATTTTTTATTCTCTTGCTAAATTCTTCCTGCGATATTCTATTCTTTAATCCATAATATAAAAATGCTTTCGGTTCACAATCCAGCACATACCACATTTCCGTTTTTCCTCTGCTGTTTTCATGCTCTTTTGCATATTCATTTGCCGGATGCACCTGAAGGGATAAATGATCTCTGGCCTCAATTATTTTTACCAAAAGGGGGGTATGCTCCACTTCTTTATGAAGATCTGACAGCATCCATTCCTCTGTTCCCCAAATATACTTTTTTTCTATTGTTTCCATCTTTTTGGGTATAATCTCATTCATATTGACTGCAAAACCACTGATAGGTATTTTTTACTCCTTCCTCCAAAGTAATTTTAGGCTTCCATCCCAGAGCTTTAATACGACTGATATCTGTTAGCTTTCTCATGGTCCCGTCCGGCATACTTGTGTCCATAACGATTTCACCTTCAAAGCCTACTGCCTTTTTAATTAATTCTACCAGCTCCCTAATAGAAATCTCTTTCCCTGATCCTACATTAAAAAACTCATTTCCCTGATAATTATCCAGCAAGAACAGGCATGCCTCTGCCAAATCATCTACATTTAAAAATTCCCGAAGAGGCCTTCCGCTTCCCCAAACAACCACCTTCTGTTCACCCTTTATTTTGGCCTCATGAAACTTACGAATTAAGGCTGGTAACACATGGGAATTTTCCAGGGAAAAATTATCATTGATACCGTACAGATTACAGGGCATTACACTGATATAATCTGTTTTATACTGCTTATTGTAATAAGAACACATTTTTAGTCCTGCAATTTTTGCCAGAGCATAGGCTTCATTTGTTTTTTCCAAATAATCACTTAATAAATACTCTTCTTTTATGGGCTGAGGACATTCTTTTGGATAGATGCAGGAACTTCCTAAAAACAGCAGTTTCTTCACTTTATTTTTATAGGCAGCATCAATTACATTGCATTGAATCTGTAAATTTTTCATGATAAAATCTGCAGGATAAGTATCATTGGCATAAATGCCTCCAACCTTTGCTGCTGCCAATATCACATAGTCCGGCTTTTCTTTTTTAAAAAAATCTTCCACCTTCCCTTGTCTGGTAAGATCCAGTTCTTTGTGCATTCTTGTAATAATACGGCTAAATCCTTCTTTTTCCAGTTTTCTAACCAGAGCAGAGCCTACAAGACCTGTGTGTCCTGCCACATATATTTTTTTCTTTCGATCTAAAGGTTCCATAGTTCCTCCTACTTTCTATCTTCTTTTTTTATTTCACAAGCTTTTTTATTCTCATGTTCCTTCTACCGGCTTTCTCTATTGTGATTTTTTGCCAAATAATAAGAATAACCTATCCTAAACTCCCTACCATAGAGGACTTGTGTACTAAGGAAATATCATGCTGTGTCATAATCTTTACTAATTCTTCAAAGGAGGTTTTTCTTGGATTCCAACCTAAAAGAGTTTTTGCCTTTGTGGGATCTCCCAATAATAAATCCACCTCTGCAGGCCGGAAAAATTCCGGTGATACTTCCACAAGAACCTTTCCTGTGGCTTTATCCACCCCTTTTTCCTCAATTCCTTCTCCTTCCCATAGAATTTCTATTCCGGCTGAGCGAAAAGCTTCTGTGACAAATTCACGTACAGTACGTGTTTCTCCTGTGGCAATAACAAAATCCTCCGCAATCTCCTGCTGCAGCATCATCCACATACATTCCACGTAATCCTTAGCATATCCCCAATCTCTTTTGGCATTAAGATTTCCTAATAAAAGCTTCTCTTGTTTTCCTGCCAAAATATTGGCCACTCCCAAGGTGATTTTTCTGGTGACAAAGGTTTCTCCCCTTCGTTCCGATTCATGATTAAATAAAATTCCGTTAACTGCATACATCCCATAGGCCTCCCGATAATGTCTTGTCATCCAGTACCCATATAATTTAGCCACTGCATAGGGAGAACGGGGATGAAAAGGTGTAGTTTCCTTTTGGGGAATTTCTGCTGCTTTTCCATATAATTCTGAGGTAGATGCCTGATAGATTCTTGTGGTTTTTGTCAATCCTGCTATACGAACCGCCTCCAAAATTCTAAGAACACCCACTCCGTCTGCATTTGCTGTATATTCCGGCTCCTCAAAGGAAACTGCCACATGAGACTGGGCCGCAAGGTTATATATTTCATCCGGCTTTATTTCCAGCATAAGACGTACAAGATTCATGGAATCTGTCATCTCTCCATAGACAAGCTTTAATCTATTATTTTTCTTTGCCTTTTCTTCCAGCAGATGAGCAATCCTTTCCGAAGTATTGGTAGAACCTCTTCGAAATAACCCATACACTTCATATCCTTTTTCCAATAAAAATTCTGCTAAATAAGAACCATCCTGTCCTGTAATTCCTGTGATTAGTGCTATCTTTATCATTTTTCTCATCCTTTCTTCTTTTCCCATCATAATTACCTTATAAATATCGCTTCTTTTGCATGCAAATTTTCAGTGTTTATTTTTATCTGTCTCTGCTTTCATCAAGTTATAAAATTCCTGCCAGCTCAATTTCATCCCAGCAAAAAGTAATTCGATTAATATCTTGGTTTCCTGTACTATTTCCTACATGCATTTCAATATATTCCAGCTCATCAAAGGCCTTAATTGCATGCCTTTGATTTTTCCGAATGCAAATTGCTTTTCCCGGCTGTAGGGGGATTTTATTTCCCTCTAAAATCAATTCTCCTCTTCCCCTTAGCATGGTCCAGATTTCATCTCTTTCTCGATGGAAATGGTAGCTGGAATTCATTCCTTCATAAATTTTAATCTTCCTTGTTAAGGTGGAAATCTCTCCCTCCTTTGTTTCATGTAAGGTTTCCAAAGTCCCCCATCTTCTTTCCTCATAGTTAGCTTGATATTGGAGCTCTGCTGTCACTTCCTTAACTCTTGCAGCTTCACTTTTATCCGCTACTAAAATCCCCTCTTTTGAAGCAACCACAATCAGATTTGTACTTCCCATAACTGTTACCGGAATATTGAGCTCGTTGATTACCTGGGTGTCTCTGCAGGTATCATCTAAGACCACATTTCCCTTAGTATCTGTGTTCATCTGCTGTGCCACGGAATCCCAGGTTCCTAAATCCTTCCAATAGCCTTGAAATTTTATTGCCACTAAATGGTGTGCCTTTTGCAAAACCTCATAATCAAAGCTGATTTTGGGAAGTCTGTTATAATTTCGAAACATTTTATGGTATTCCTGAGATACTCCATATTCCTCTGCCTTATTCAGCAGATCTCCAATTTTTAAACAGAACACTCCACAATTCCACAATGCCTTTTGATTAATTAACTGCTCTGCTAATTCTTCCTCTGGTTTTTCCACAAATCCCTTTACCCATAAATACTCTTTTTCTTCCTTTTGAGGAAGAATATATCCATATTTTGTTGCTCCGTAGGTAGGAACTACTCCCAAAAGTCCCACCTGGGCTTTTGTCTTTTTTACTACCTGTTCCAATTGCTTTACTGCTTCAAAATATTTATATTCCGTGTAGGGATCTACAGGAAGAAAGGTTACATACTCATCCTTCTTTGCTCCCAGTTCACTACACAAATAAGAACAGGATAACATCATTGCTCCAAAGGTGTCTCTTCCTTCAGGCTCTACTACAATCCCTCTTGGCTTAATCTGGCTATGAATCAGTTCCACCTGATTTTCACCGGCGGTAATCACTGTATGACTGGTCATCTCTGCTTCTTCCAGCTGCTCCCATACTCTTTGCAGCATGGAACAAGAATCCATGGTATTATTTTCTTTATTTACTAATTTTAAGTATTGCTTTGGCCTGGCATCTGAAGAAAGAGGCCATAATCGTTTTCCGCTTCCCCCGGAAAGTAAAACATAATACATCCCTTTATCCTTTCTTATGGTAAGATTTCTCTTCTCTGCCTGATATACTACATCTTTTCCTCAAGCTTTTCTTTAAAGCAACGAAAGATGTTATATATAGGTATTTTTTTGTTATTGCTTTTTATACTATAATCTTGTATATTTCAATTAACAAGTTATGATATTGCTAATAACAGGTATTATATTGCTTTTTAAATGAGGTTATAATGAAAAATATTTTTGACCATTTTCCTGATTCTTATATTGAAGATTCCAAACGAATGATACAAACGCCCAGTCCTCTTGCCCGTTCTGCATTCTTTTATGTACAGGAAACAGGATACCTTAAGCTTCGGGAAAGTCATCGTGCTTCCCGAAAAAATTTAGATTCCTATCTTATTGTTTTAGTCCTTTCCGGAAGCGGAACCTTAATGTACCAAAACAGAATTTTTCCATTAAAAAAAGGCACCTGCTTCTTTATTGACTGCACAGTGCCTTACTATCATGAAAGTAACCCTGATGATCCCTGGGAATTAATCTGGGTTCATTTTACCGGTGCTACTACACCGGAATATTATCATTTCTTTTCCGGCTTTTCTTCTCCTGCCTTTATTCCCTCATCCTTTGATGAGCTTTATAGAAAATTTACCAGTCTGCTGGAGGTTAACACTTCCTCAGATTTAGCTGCAGAAATTGCTTCCTCCAGGCTGATTATGGATATTCTTTCCATTATTTTACAGGGAATTATCATGCCTAAAGAATCTACCACTCCCCGTAACATAAATTTGGAAAAGATACGAGGATATTTAGATGAACATTATACGGAAAAATTCTCCTTAGATGAATTGGCTGAGAATTTTTATATCAGCAAATACTATTTATGCAGAGAATTTAAAGCTCTCTACGGAATCACCTTAAATCATTATGTCATTGCCAAAAGAATTACTTTAGCAAAAAAATTACTGAGATTTTCTTCATACACACTGTCTGAAATTGCCTTAAAATGCGGCTTTTATGATGCCAGTTATTTTAATAAACAATTTAAAAAATCAGAGGGCATAAGCGCCTCTGATTTTCGTAAAAAATGGATTAATTAAGTTTTTAATATTCTCAATAAATAACTGTTTTTAAGCTGCTCTAAAGCATAGGTAAATATCCTCTACAATGGTCTCATCCAGCATATTTTTTGCCGCCATATCCCTCATAATCTCGATGGTCTTGTCATGAGAAAATCCCTTTTTATAGGGTCTTTCTTCTGTCAGTGCCTGATATATATCTATGCAGGCCATCATTCTTTCTTCAAAGGAAAGCTGCTCTGCCTTCTTCCCAAAAGGATATCCCTCTCCATTAAGCTTTTCATGATGATTTACAGCCCAAAGGGTGATATTCTCCAGACCTCTTACATCCTTTAGCATAATCCAGCTCTGGTAGGCATGATTTTGAATATGTTTAAACTCTTCTGCCGACAATTTATCCGGTTTTTCCAAAATATTACTGTCCGTAGTTAATTTTCCCAAGTCGTGGACGGTACCGGCTATATATAATGCCAGACATTTTTCACCATCAAAACCATAATAACGTCCTAAGCGCTCAGCCTTTTTAGCAATTTCACGAGAATGACTTTTGGTAAAGCTTGACTTATAGTCAATAATCTTTATCCAAAAATTACAAATTTCCCTAATCTCTGCTTCGGAGAAATCCCGCTGTTTTTTCTCCGACAGATTTCTTAAATATTCATTTACTGATGCCTTTTGGAGAGACTTTAACTCCTCCGGCTTTATTTTCTCTAAAAAAAGATGGGAACAATATTCAGAAAATCGAATTCCTGTGTTTTGTCTTACATATTCACAGATTGCATTATATTTCTCATCATCTATAGTCTCTAAATTGAATTTGATGTCTAATACATCTGCCATGTGGATAAATTGTGCCATTATGGGAGTATCTTTGGGAGTTTTTCCAAAAGGACCATTTCCGTTAGCCTCCTCATGGTGATAAAGGATTGCCTCTTTCACTGCTTTAGAAAAGGGAAGTCTGCTGATATTTTCTTCACCTATTATACAATGTCCCTTCATCATTTTGGCTATATTGTCCCCAGCAGCCTTATCACTTTCCTCTTCTCTCAGATATTGCGTGAGAGCATTATCATGGAGACATGCCATAGCCATTAATTCTGTCAATTTCTCATCCGACATATGGGCATGCTTACCAAGAAAATAACATAACACAGCTACTCTTTTGGCATGTCCATGATTGATTGCTTCAATTTGTGCCTCAATAGAATCTAATCCATAAGAAAAAGAATAAACAATATCACTAAAATTCAGCTTCATCTTACCACCTATCTCTTTGATTTATCAATGTCAGTTAACCAATATATTGATATAACTCTTGTTCTTCCTTTTCTATTCTGTTTCTAAGCTCTTTAAACATTGCCTCTGTTTCTTTTTCAATTTTAGCTGCCCCTTCAAGAACTTCAGGCTTTGTATTGTACTTATCCTTATAGGCCACGAAATTGCTTGCAATTCCTCCCATTTGTTTTTGGTAGCGAAGTGCTAAACTACGTATCTTTTCCTCTGTGCTTTCTGCCAGCTTTGGATATAGATATTTATCTTCCAGAGAAAGATGAACACTCACCTTTCCTGCTAAAACTGCAACGTTACGAGCTATGGAATCTGCATTTTTTTCCGGTTGCCTTTCCTTAATCAGCTTTTCAATAGTATTCATTAATTCTCTAATTTCTTCATGATGTTTTACGTAAGTATCTCTGTTCATAATCTAATCTCCTTTTTTATTCTTTATCCTTTGTGTAACTTTTTAAAATAACGGCTGCTCCCTCCTGTAAAAACTTTTCCACGGTAGCAAAGCCAATTCCCCGGCTTCCTCCTGTAATAATTGCAACCTTATCTTGTAATCTCATCTTTATTCCCTCCTATATTCAATATTACATTTTAACTTTTTGGAAAATCCTTTGGATTTCTTATTTACTATAGGATACTATTTCTAATCCCTCTGTGATATCATCACCAAAAAGAGGAACGTTGTCATTTTATTTCAGATTATCTCTTTTCCTATTATAGTCCTTGTCTTATGGAATCACAATATCTTTTGTGGTTTTTCAATCCTGTTGTAATACTATGGGTTACTTTTCACACCTTAGCCAGCTAAGGTGCAAAAAGTAACTAGCGACACCCATATTTAAAGTCGCTTGCAGCGAGATGGGTGTCGCTTTGGCTTTATTCATACATTCTCCCCACCTCAATCAGCAAGTGATTGTCGTGGGTGTGAAAAGTAACTACTATGGTAGCAATAATAGGAAGATTAGCTGTGACTGGTATATTGATGATAGGAATATGAAAAAACTACAGACATTTTTTATTTACACAAAAATGAAGTCAAGTAAATCGGCATATGATTAATTTCTCCCTCTTTACTGATATCCTTTTGGGAAAGAAGAAAACTTTCTTTAATATTTTTTGAATATTTCTTATTAAATTCCAACAAAGATTTATGCTTTCCGGTTCCAGAAGATTTTACTTCGATGGCTGATATTTTTGAACTTTGAGATATCAGGAAATCAATTTCATAATAATGCGTACTATCCTTCTTATCCCATGTATGGTAATACAATTCGCGTCCAGATGCAGTAATCATTTGCGCAATTAAATTTTCATATAAGTAACCAAGATTAGCTGGTAACTTATCCGATAATAGTTTTGCATATATCTCATTTTCTGTAACCGGTCTATCAATAAACATTAGAGTAATGAATAGTCCTGTATCTGCGATATATAATTTGTAACTATCCAAATCCTTTGAAAGTGATAAACTTACTCGTGGATCTGTAGAATTGTATGAAGGCAACACCGTTTTTGAATCAATCAATTCATATACCAGCTTTTCGTCTTTAGATGTTTTTCTCTTTCCTACAGCTGCAGATACACGATAGCGCTTTCCATCCTTTGAAAGCTGTGCCGGAATGGAATGATAAATTGAGGATAACCTTCCTGATGGATCTAATTTCTTGAAATCTTCCTCATATAATTTAATAATTTGACGTTTGACCTGATCAATCATAGAGAAATTTTCACCATTCACGTAACTTTCTACAGCCTGCGGCATACCACCAACTGCCATATAAATTCTGATGTCACGCATCAGTTTACGGTTTATTTGCTGGCCTACACTTCTTCTATTTTCATAAATCTTTTCTAACAAGTTATAACTATTTCCTGTAGCATCACAAAATTCTTCATAATCCATAGGATACACTTGAATTTTCATTTCTTCTGATGGAATCAATATATTCTTTACGTTTTTCTTAATTGATATTAAAGATCCTGTTTCAATATAATGATATCTTCCATCTTTAACTAAATGTTTGATTGCCTGTCTTGCCTTAGGAAATAACTGAACCTCATCAAAAATAATAACCGATTCATGTTCATGTAAATCAATTCTTTTCACTGCCTGTAAACGTAAAAAAAACATATCTAAATCATTAATATCATCAAAACATGCCATTTCTTTATCTGAAGCTTTTGAAAAATCAATTAAAATATATGATTTGTATTCTTTCATAGCAAATTGTTCAGCAATCGTAGATTTACCTACTCGCCTTGCGCCTTCAAGTAATACAGCATATTTATCAGCATATTTTTCTTTCCAATCAAGCAACTGGCTATATACTTTTCTTTTAAAATACATTTTTGCCTCCAATTTAACACAAACATAACATTTCTTCAAAACTATAATACTGCTTTTTATGTATTTCTTCAATATTTTATTCTGTCATTTAATACATTTCTTCAATATTTTATTTATTATTTTTCTATATTTTTCATTCTACTATTTTATTTCAATCAAATGTATTATTGTAAAAAATTCCATGAGTTGTCACAGATTCGCTCTCACTCTCTGTCACAAACTTATTCATTTTCCTGTCACTGTTTCCAGGGCAATTGCGCCGGTTTTTAATCGATTCCACCTACCATCTCGTGGTCGGCTACAAATCTTACCATGTGCTCATCTATCAGCCGCTTCTGCTATTAACACATATACATCAGCGTTTTTTCACATATCCGGTTTATCATCCGGGAAATTCCTGATGATATCTTGAAGATTTCATCTTCAGCTCCACTGTTAAAATAAATCCTGCTTTACTCCTGCATGGTTGCTTCACATGGATAATTCTCTGTCCCTAAATCATCCGATCCAATAACCTCTTCCACTACATCTTCTATAAGTCCACTTCCATAATGCTTGTACGGAATCATACAATCCGGCAATCCATTATGCAGCCTCCGGCATTTTTCATTGGTACATTTTAGGCGGTTGATTGCAAATCTGTGTTTTAATCCCACCGGCCTCTTTATAAACTCTAAGCTTTCTGTCCCATCTGCATTCCGGACAGATGGTATCCTCTTTACTGATTACAAAAAATATCCTCTGCACAGTTTCATTTATGGTGCTGCCAAGTGTGGGGGCATGGAGGTTTAGTTCCTAAGCATATTCACCTGATTTACATCCTTGACGCAATTGAAAAATCCCAACGCACTTCTCCTTAATGAGAAATACGTTGGGAGCTATTCGTTTTTTTCTATGGTTTAGTTATGAAAAATCCGCGTCCTTTCTATAATAATGTCAACAATAATGTCAACAAATGCTTTCTGATTCCCACCGCCAGTCCCAATAAATCTGCTGCATCATCAAAAGATAAGTTTTGCTTTTTCATTAGGCTTTTTATATTCTGTAGAACCATGGACAACTCTCCATCTCTCTTTCCTTCTCGTCTACCTTCTTTCCTTCCTTCTTCTCTATATTCTTCAAATGCTTTACACATATCGTACACCGTCCTTCCACTATCGTCTGTGGTCATGATTTCCTTTAAGTTAATGTTTACCTTTAACATCCCTAAAATTGCTTTGGCACTATCCTCATCAACCCTACTTCTATTGTTTTGCAAAATCTTTTTCATTTTATTCTTATCTTGTGCATTGGAAAGCATCTCAAAAAGAATTTTCTTTGTCTTTCATACGCTATAATTTCTGCCTCCATCACACGAAGTACCATACGATAATCAATATAGCTTTGATTCTCCAAAACTACGAATGAAGCATATCTTCCTCTCCACTTACAAACCTTATCACAGATAACCTTTTTCTCATTTTTTCCACGAAGTCTTACCATTACGCTGTCTGCAGTTTCTAAATCCTCCGGCTTCATGACTTCTTTTCCCTTAAACAATGCACCGTTAAAAATATCTGCAAAACGATTCTTATCCTCATAAAAATCACTTTGGTACAAATCTCGTTGTCCCATTCTTACACTCCTTCCTATGAAATTATTGCTCAGGGAAGCCTTGGCAAGATAGGATAAAAGATGTGTTTCTTGGATATGCTGATAGAATCCCTTGTTATAATTTTGTAATTCAGTCTAAGCTGAATCGATACACTATGCTTACTTTTACTATAAATCAAATCATTCTTATGGTCAATTAATTAAAAAAAGAGACCGGTTAAACCAGCCTCTTTTATGAAAGAATGTATTAAACTTACTGTAATAATGCAAGAACTCCCTGATTTGCCTGATTAGACTGAGCAAGCATAGCCTGTCCTGCCTGAGCAAGAATATTTGCATTGGAGAACTTAACCATTTCTGTAGCCATATCTGTATCACGAATCTGGCTTTCAGCTGCTGTAGTATTTTCTACAACGTTATCTAAGTTGTTGATTGTATGCTCTAATCTGTTCTGAACAGCACCAAGAGCAGAACGCTGTGTAGAAACTTTCTGAATTGCTTCACCGATAACATCAACTGCTGCATCTGCATTCTTACTATCTTTTCCATCAACCCTTACTTTGCTAATTCCAAGACTTTTAGCACTCATGGATTCGATATCAACAGTAATCTTATTTTCTGCTGTTGTATCTGCACCAACCTGAAGGCTAAAATGTAATGGTTTGATTCCATTTTTAGTAGGATCTACATCATTAAACCCAACCAAACCAGCGCCTGTTACCTTTGCTGTCACCTTAATTTCTTGACCTAATTCATATCTGGATAAATCTACACCACTCAGATTTACGTCAGTAATCAAAGAATCGCTTGTATCTTTTACAACACCTTTTTCAATTTTTAAAGTAAATCCATCCTCTAATGTATATCCTTGATTTCCACCTAATTGATCATCAATATTATCAAATGTAGTTTTATCTTCTCCATCTTGAACACCAATACCTAAATCATATAATTCTTGAGAAGAATATGTTCTGGTATCTCCTTGAGGAGTTGTTGCTGTCCATAATTTATCTGTTGCATCGTACACAAGGCTCATTTCCCCACCTTCGTACTTATCTAAATTCACTGAATATGTAGCTCCACCAGCTGGTGTTGATGCAGCTCCAACCTCATCTGTCATCTCTCCAACTAACTGGACTTTACCTAATACAACTTCTTGGCCATCCTCCACAACAATCTGGTCTGCAACAGTGATTACTGCTCCATCTGTTGTTTTCATAACTCCTGCTGTACTTTCTGCTCTTGCTGCATCTGTTCTTGACTGCATAGTTAAAACAAAATTACCATTTTCATCTTTGAATATTGCAGCTGTTTCAACATTGCCAGTATTTCTATCTGCGGCATAAAGATCATCACTTGTCTTTTGTATTTCCGCTTCAATAATTGCCGCTATACTTTCAGGAGTTTCCGTACCATTAGTTAAATCCAATGTAAGGCTACCATCTCCAGCTGTATCTCCTGCATCAGAATCTACTACAGTATAAGTCACACCATCAACTGTAATAGTATCTCCAGCCTTAACATTTTTAAGATCGCCTAAATTTAATTCGGTTCTACCATTTTCTATATTAGTAGTAGCTGTCACTGTCTGTCTGGTTCCATCCGCTCCAGTTAATTTAGAAGTAACAGGTTTATCTGTACCTAAATCTCTAAATACTTTCTCAGCACTTAAAGGTTCTTCTCCATCACCTTTCAACAGATAACTTTCATTGAACTTGGTTGTTTCAGACACACGATCAATTTCTGTAATTAACTGATCGATTTCATCCTGAATATATCCCCTATCATCCTCAGACATAGTTCCATTTGCCGCCTTAACTGCCAGCTCATTCATTCTCTGAAGCATATCCTGTACTTCATGTAAAGCACCTTCTGCTGTCTGTACGGCAGAAATACCATCCTGTGCATTTAAGGAAGCCTGGGTAAGACCTCTGATCTGCTTTCTCATTTTTTCAGAGATGGAAAGACCTGCTGCATCATCTGCTGCACGGTTAATTTTATAACCGGAAGATAATTTTTCAGAAGATTTTGCCTGCTGAGACTGTGTTAAGCCTAACATTCTGTTAGAGTTCATTGCGCGTAAATTGTGTTGTACTACCATAATTTTACCTCCATGTGTTTGATTAAATATTTAGGTACATCCGTTTACCTATTTTCTTTGCTTTTGTTCTTTCTACCCTTGCAAGAATGTAGATGAACTTAGCTTAGAC
Organism: Lachnospiraceae bacterium; assembly: GCA_017520155.1. Lineage (GTDB taxonomy): Bacteria > Bacillota > Clostridia > Lachnospirales > Lachnospiraceae > SFDP01. The sequence continues at coordinate 40,244 of JAFXGR010000059.1, read as the reverse complement.
TTTGTCATTATTTAAGGCTTCATCGGGATTGCTCCAAATAGTGACAAAAATTTATAATAAGCGAACTCCGGATTTCGCATTATTAACCTCTTCAATAAAATCTAATTTTTTACAATAATCATGTTCTTTTTCTTTTTATATTTTTCAGGGTGCTCCGGTTCTGCATAATATTTGGGCAGCTTTGCCAGAATCTCCGGATCCTGTATTCTCTTTTCAATAGCCTTACTTCTTACAATATTGACTTCCTTTGGGGCATCAATCATAATCCTTGTCTGTCCTGCCCCTCCTCCAAGAAAGATGATTTTAATATCATCTCCTATTAGCAGATATTCTTCATTTCTCACTGACATTCTTAACATACGTTTCCTCCTTGAAACTCCAATCTTCCCAAATATTCTCATGAACTTAATTATTGAAAGTATTGGTATAACCTTATTCTTTTGGTTCATAATAAAAATGTTACAGAATTTTAATTCTGTTACCAAATCTTAGATGTTCCCTCTTGAATATCCGTTCTATTTCTTGCTCTCTACAGAAGAACACATTCAAATACCTCATCTCTCTCTTCCTGTTCTATTCCCAGATATCGTTTTGTTACCTCATAAGAGGAATGATTATAAATATCTACTAAAAGAGCAGGGCTAACACCCTGCTTCCACGCCATATAGCCAAAGGTTTTTCGTAGTGAATGACAACTGATTTCATAAGGAATATTGCTGTAAAGCCCTGCACGTTTCACAATCCTATGAGCCTGCACTCTGGAAATGGCACTATTTTTATTTGTATGACGAAATAAAAATGTTTCCTCTAACATCTCCCCATATTGTTCCTCAATTACTTTTTCACATGTTTTTAACGCAAAAAGTACTTCCGTATTAATCTTGACTCTTGTATACTTTCCTGTTTTTTGTTCCCTTAAATCAATATGACTTCTGTATTGGTTTGTCTGCATATCATAAACGTCTTTCCACCGAAGGGATAAAATATCTGAAATTCTTAAGGCTGTATTCAGTGCAATGGTAACCAGCAGATAATTTCTTGTATTAGGCTTTATTTTTTGGTAATATTCTTTTATTTTCCTTACTTCCTCTTTTTTTCTGATTGGTTGTGTAGTCTTCATTCTTCTTGTTTACAGAGCTTTCCTTCTCTGTTTCTCCTTTCTTAATTTTAGTAATTTTCGTAACTATTCAGAGCCATGCGAATTTAGTAACAGTTCAGCCATGCGACAAAACGATATGAAATACTGTGTGGGAGCTTGCTCACTGAACAGTATTTCATATCGTTTTGGCATATGGCATTCTGCCTAAGCCAGGAAACTGTGCTTTGGCATTGTTTTCCAGCTGGTGGCCGAACTGTTACCGAATTTATAAAAAACTGTGATAAATGCTTACATGGGGGAGCAGTTTTTCTTATAACTTCATTTGGTAAGAAGCCCGATCGGGGAAATCCAAAGGATTTTCGAGAATGGATCTGAGTAGTTACTAATTTTCTATCTTACTGATAAATCCATAAAGTAGCATGGAATACCAGTTAGAAATAACTTCAACATTTCACCTATAATTTTCAATAAGAGACTTTTGATAAAATGTGAGCTTTTAAGGTAAACGCAGCTTTGCGATAATAAATACATCCTCAAATACTGAAAGGGGTTGCGTTTAGTATGAAAAATAAGGGGACTTTAAAAAACAAAAAATTTTTTATTTTCCTATAAAGTAACTTTCAAAAATGACGATACATAAAACAAGAAAAAGGTAACAGAATTAAAATTCTGTTACCTTTTTCTTGTTTTATTACTTTTAATCTTAAGATGTCAGGAAAGCGTAAAATTGATTACAATATGATGTCTATGGATTTCGAAGAATTTTTATGGGCTAAGGGATATGATGATTCTTAAATTTACTTCAGGCAATGTGGGATACAGTGATAATATTTATACATTCCCCTATTTCTGTGCCTTTTTATTAAAAGAGTATTTACGAGAAACTTTGATGGTAATGACTCATAACGAGAAAAAAGTGACAGCTTAGCCTCTTGCTAAATTTTCACTTTTTCTATGAAGAAGTTCTTCCTACAAAAACTCCACAAAAACCTGATTACTTACGTCGATTCCAAATTCCGTAAGAGACCAGCTCCCTTCCTTATTATTATATTTTAATAATGCTTTTTCCTCTAAGATTTGTAATTTCTCGCCGTAAACTTCCTTTAGGGAAATCTGAAACCGCTCATAAAACTCCTCTTCCCTAACTCCCTTCATTCTCCGAAGTCCCAGAAACATGAATTCTTCCCTCTGTTCCTTTTGAGAAAGAGTATACCTATCTAACGCGGGATCCTTACCCTTTTCCATTAAGGTTAAATATTTTTCCATATCATTCTCATTTTGAAACCGTTGTCCTCTAAAATAAGAGGAGGCTCCTAAGCCAAAGCCAAGATAAGATTTTCCTGTCCAATATCCCTCATTATGCTTACATTCATATCCCGGAAGGGAATAATTGGAAATCTCGTATCTCTCATACCCTTTGTCCTTCAACATTTTTTTCGTCAGCTCATACATTCTACGGTCGGTTTCTTCTGACGGAAGTCGATGTCCCTGTGCTTTCCCTTCCCCATACCATTGTTCAAATTTTGTCCCTTCCTCCACGATTAAACTGTAGGAGGAAATATGTGGGGGGTCTAATTCTAAAACTTTTTTTAATGTCTCTTCATAACTTTTCAGACTTTGTCCCGGAAGTCCCGACATTAGGTCTATATTTACATTAGTAAATCCTTCATCTTTTATCAGATTCCATGACTTCAAAAATCCCTCCCAGGTATGAATTCTTCCCAATACCTTTAATTCTTCGTTATTGGCTGACTGCAGTCCTATGCTCAAACGATTGATTCCGATTTTCTTATAGACCTTTAATTTTTCTTTTGTTACAGAGTCCGGGTTCATCTCCAGAGAAATCTCCGCTTCCTGTAACACATGAAATCTCTCCTTTATGACCTCCATAATCCTTTTTATTTCCTCCGACTCAAGCACTGAAGGAGTTCCCCCACCAAAGAAAATGGTATCTACTATTTTTTCTTCTCTACTTAACTCTTGTGCTCTATTTCCTATTTCTTTACACAATGTCTCTATATATTCTTCCTTTTCCTGCATATATTTTGGTCCTGATAAAAAGTCGCAATAATGACATTTGGCCGTGCAAAAAGGGATATGAACATACAGACTTAAATTTTTCATCTTACAATCTTCCTTCCCATAGTTTCCTTCTATTACAAAGGACTGCATAAACATGCAGTCCTTTAACTATCCTAATTTCTCCAACTTAATTTTCATCCAGTTTTAATACGCTCATAAAGGCCTTCTGTGGAATTTCCACATTTCCTACCTGGCGCATTCTCTTCTTTCCTTCCTTCTGCTTTTCCAGAAGCTTCTTCTTTCTGGTAATATCACCGCCGTAACATTTTGCCAAAACGTCCTTACGCATAGCTTTTACGGTTTCTCTGGCAATGACCTTTCCTCCGATAGCTGCTTGAATAGGAATTTCAAATAAGTGTCTGGGGATTTCTTCCTTCAGCTTTTCACACATCCTTCTTCCTCGCTCATAGGCACTTTCTTTATGCACAATAAAGGATAAGGCATCCACTTCTTCTTTGTTAATGAGAATATCCAGTTTTACCAGCTCCGACTGCTCATATCCTTTAATCTCATAATCAAAAGAAGCATATCCCTTAGATCTTGATTTTAAGGCATCAAAGAAGTCATAAATAATTTCATTTAACGGAAGCTCATAGCGCAGTACAGCCCTTGTTTCCTCCATGTATTCCATCCCAAGATGGCGGCCTCTTCTTTCCTGACAAAGTCCCATAATGGCTCCGATAAAATCACTTCGTACCATGATTTCTGCGGTAACAATAGGCTCCTCCATGTAATCAATTTCTGTAGGATCCGGCAGATTGGAGGGATTAGTCAGCTCAATCATTTCTCCGTTATTTTTGTATACACGATAAATTACACCGGGAGCTGTTGTTACCAGATCCAGATTATATTCTCGCTCCAAACGCTCCTGAATAATCTCTAAATGAAGCAGTCCTAAAAATCCGCAGCGGAAACCAAATCCTAAGGCAATGGAAGTTTCCGGTTCATACTGAAGGGCAGCATCATTTAACTGCAGCTTTTCTAACGCATCTCTTAAATCCGGATATTTTGCTCCGTCTGCAGGATACATTCCGCAATACACCATGGAATTTACCTTTTTATATCCGGGAAGGGGTTCCTTACAAGGATTTTGTGCATTAGTGATGGTATCTCCCACAGCTGTATCCTTTACATTTTTAATGGAGGCAGTAATATAACCTACTGTTCCTGCCGTTAACTCTTCACAGGGAATAAACTGTCCTGCACCGAAATATCCCACCTCTACCACATCTGCTGTGGCACCGGTAGCCATCATTTTGATAGGAGTCCCTTTCTTAACGCTTCCCTCCATAATTCGACAGAATACAATTACTCCCTTATAGGAATCGTACAGGGAATCAAAAATCAATGCCTGAAGGGGATTGTTCTTGTCTCCCTTGGGAGAAGGAATTTTTTCTACAATAGCTTCCAATACCTGCTCAATATTTAAACCGTTTTTTGCACTGATCAAGGGAGCATCATGGGCTTCAATTCCTATTACATCCTCAATTTCTTCCATCACTCTTTCCGGTTCTGCACTGGGAAGGTCAATTTTATTAATTACAGGAAATACATCCAAATCATGATCTAAGGCCAGATATACATTTGCCAAGGTCTGGGCCTCAATTCCCTGGGCTGCATCTACCACAAGAATGGCTCCGTCACAGGCTGCCAGTGCACGGCTTACCTCATAATTAAAATCCACATGGCCCGGGGTATCAATTAAGTTAAAAATATATTCCTCCCCATCTTTTGCCTTATAAACGGTACGCACCGTCTGAGCCTTAATGGTGATTCCCCGTTCTCTTTCCAAATCCATATTATCTAATACCTGAGCCTGCATCTCCCTACTGGTCAAAAGACCGGTATGTTCAATAATACGGTCTGCTAAGGTTGATTTTCCATGATCAATATGGGCAACAATGCAGAAATTTCGAATTTTACTTTGATCCATTCCTGACATTTCCTCCTCTATTTTACTATTGTTCAACTAATCTTATCTTTTCCATAATTTTACACCACGTTATGGGTGTCAAAAGCCTGCTTTGCTCTTGGCACCCATATGATTCTTTCCTATTATATCTTTTAAACAAATTATTTTCCACTATTTTTTATGTTATTTTATAAATCCTGGTATCAGGGGCAAAAGCCCTATTGGATCATTTTACTTATGCATAATAAATAACTCATAAACAGGGAATCTAAAAAGGATTATAAAATCGACCTTCATTATGAAAAATCATATAAAGGGAAATTCCCAAGATAACTACTCCAAAGGCAATAGCTGCATAATCTCTTTTTTCCATCTTCTTTCTCATGATCCAGGTTCTCTTTTTATATTTTCCAAATCCCCGAAGCTCCATGGCATTGGCAATGGTTTCAATTCTTTCAATACTGGATAATACTAAGGGAAACAAAATTGCAGCAGAATTTTTTAATCGTTTTCTTAATTTTGCTTCCTTTCCCAGCTCCACTCCCCTGGCCTGGGCAGACTGACTGATTTCCCGATAATCCCGTTGGATATCCGGAATATAACGAAGAGCAATAGCTACAGAATAGCTGATTCTATAGCTAACTCCAATCTGATTTAAGCTGGCTGCAAATTCACTGGGATTTGTGGTTAAAATAAATAATAAAGCAATGGGAATCACTGCCATATATTTCATAAAAAAATTAAAAAGATAAAACAGCTGCTCTATGGTCACGGTATAATGCCAAAATAACTTTGCGATTACCTGCCTGCTTCCATAGATTACCACCCCCTGTTCCGGAGCAAAAATATAAATTCCCACCAGATTAATGGTCATCAATACGAACATAAAAACCAACGCGAAGCGTACCTCTTTCCATTTCAGTCCGGCCAGTTTAAAGAGAATACAACCGCAAAAAAACATCCCCACCAAGACCCTGGTATCGTAGGTAATCATGGCTGCAATACTCCACAATAAAAAGAAGAAAAACTTTGTCGTTCCTGCCATTTTATGAATCAAAGAATCTTTTTTTATATAGGACAATATTGCTGTCATCTGGCACTCTCCTTTCTTTCGCTATATAACTTTTCCTGTCTGATCATTTGCTTTCTTATTTTACTGTCCTTTTCAATAAACCTATCAATAAATTCCTTGGGGGGTAAATCACATAGCTTAGCCAAACCAAACAAGGAAGTTTCCTTTAGATTTGCTTCTTCAAGCAGCTTATCATCCACAAAAAGCAAAGAGGGAGAAGTATCTCCTATAAGCCTTCCCTTAGCACATACCAGACACCGCTTGGTATATTCCAGCATCAAATGCATGTCATGGGTAATCATCAAAATGGTAATTCCTCTTTGATTTAAGGAAACAAGAAATTCCATAATTTCTGTATAATGCCCATAATCCTGCCCTGCTGTAGGCTCATCCAAAATAATCATTTCCGGATCCTGTACTAAAACAGAGGCAATGGTAACTCGTTTTTTCTGTCCATAACTTAAGGCAGAAACAGGCCAATTCCTAAACTGATACAAACCGCATACTTTTAATATTTCTTCTGTTTTTTCCTTAATGTAGGAAGGCTCTCTCTCTGCCAGCTCTAAAGCAAAGGAAACCTCCTCCCATACCATCGGTTTACTAATCATCTGATTAGGATTTTGCATCACATACCCAATATATCCTGCTCTCTTTTTTATGCCAAAATCAGAGATATCCTTCCCCTTCCAGTAGATCTCTCCTTTTTGCTGTCTTTCAAATCCGCATAGCAGCTTAGCCAAAGTAGATTTTCCTGCTCCGTTTTGCCCCACAAGAGCCACCATTTCTCCCTGTGCTATAGTAAAGCTGATTTCACTTAAGGCATTCTTTCCTTCCTCATATCCAAAACATAACTTGTTTACTTCTAATAAGGGAGTACTTTTCTTGTTGCAGGAAATCTCTTCCTTTTCATAAAACCAACGACAAACCTGTTCCTTTTCCCTCTCCTTTAAGGTTAACTCACGGATATTTGCTAATCCCATCTCCTCTTGCAAATTTATTCCGGCATAGGTTAATGCTGTTAAAAACAATGGCTCTCTAATCCCTGCTTTTTGTAAAAGATTGGTACAAAATAATTGTTGAGGTGTGCAGTCTGCCTTAATTCTTCCCTCTTCCATTAAAACAATTCGGTCTGCCCCTTGATCTAAGGCATCCTCTAAACGATGTTCAATAATAATCACTGTTGTGTTGGTATTCCTTTGAATTTCTTCAATCAATACCATTGCCTCTTTTCCTGTAGCCGGATCTAAGTTTGCCAAGGGCTCATCAAACAGTAAAAGAGGAACCTTATTCACCAAAACTCCTGCCAAAGAAACCCTTTGCTTTTGTCCTCCGCTAAGATCATGTGGAGCTGCCTCCAGCTTGTCTGTTAAGTGAACTTTTTCTGCTTCACGGAAGGTTCTTACTTTCATTTCTTCCTGATTTACTCTATCATTTTCCATGGCAAAAGCTATATCTTCCAAAACCGTCATTCCTATAAACTGACCGTCTGTATCCTGAAGCACTGTTCCCACGTATTTACTCACTCCGAATATTCCCAGCTGCGAAACCTCTTGTCCAAAAAGTTTCAGACTTCCCTTTTGTACTCCCGGATAACTGAAGGGGTTTAATCCGTTAATGCAATGGGCCAAAGTACTTTTTCCGCTTCCTGAGGCTCCTACAATAATTACCCGCTCTCCTTCATAAATGGTTAAATTAATTTCCTGTAAAGTAGGCTTTTTTTGAGAACGATATTTATATTCATAATTTTCAAATACTACTACCGGCTTTTTCATTTTTTGCCACCCTATTCTATAAATAAGAAAGAATGTGCCGCTGCACATTCTTTCTGTCTTTTCCTTTTAATCTTCTTTATCCAAACTTCCTTCACTAATTCTTGTTTTTGCATAAGCAATAAGAAGAATGGTTCCTACAATAGCTGTAGAAATACTATTGGCAATAGCCGCTGTCAATCCTTGGGCAAAAAGCTTTTCCACAGGTTCACTATAGATTAAAATATCCAATACAGGAGCAATGACAATCCAGGAGATTATATGTCCGCTAATCTGAAACAGATTAAACAAAAGAATTTCCTTTCCACCAAAAACTCCATTCTCTATGTTTAATTTTTTTTGGGAAAAACCAACTACTGCTCCATAAACAGCTGAAGCAATAATCCAGCTCCACCAAGGTGATCCCCAAGAAAGATCAATTAAAATATGTCCGATTAATCCGCTTACTGCTCCTACCAACGGACCATAAATCACACTGAAAATTCCAAGTATACCGTATTGAATATTAATAGTCGTATTGGGCACCGGGCTGGGGATAGAAACAAATCTTCCCAAAACAAAGAATAAAGCTGCTCCTATTCCAATTGCTACAATACTTTTAATCGATAATTGACTGTTTTTTTTCATCTGTATTTCCTCCTCAGTCTTTTGTACCTTTACAGATACCAAGATCTTATGTTAAACTGCCTTTTACTGCTTCCTTAGTATACACTATTTTAAATGTCTAAACAATCCATTTTCTCGTTTCTTCTCTTATTCTTGTCTTTCTTTTTCCGATAAAACAATATCTAATGCATGAGCTAAAGGATACAAGGCATTTTTTATTTCTTCCACCGTATTGGTCTGGGCTCCCAATTCAATTAATAATGTTTTGGGATGCAAATGCATATTGTACCGGTAAGCACGCAGGTAATTATTTCTTGCAAAACCGGGATAATACTCATCACAGGCAATTTTCATTTGAAGAGAAAACGCCAGGTTTTCTTTTAAATAGGGATTTTCCAAATAAGAAATCGGCCCCTGACTCTTACTGTAACTTAACCCGTTAAAAAACATTACCTTTGCCATATCCTTTTCCTGTATAGTTGTTATAAGCTTGGTATCTTCATTTACTGCATCTCGGTGAAGATCAATTACTGCCTGAATCTGGGGATTTTCTTCTAAAATCTTTGTTATGGCCGGAAGACTTTCGGAATAAGCATAATCCCTGCTTTTTACATCATATTCTCCCTTGTGGTGCAAAACCTGAAATCCATACTCCTTCAAAATAGAAGCAAGTACCTCCCCTGCTCCCACAATAGAGTCCTCCTTCTCCCCCTCCCTGCTGTCCGCAAATGTTTCCTGAGAATGCGTATGGTATAATAAAATATGAGGGCCTTCCTTTGTTTTATCAATGTGTAGATCCATTTCTCCCAGTTCTTTAATGTTAAGTACCTCTTCTGTTACCTCAGTGGTGGAATCTACGGTATAAAAGCGTTTTAATACCTCCTCTAGCGTTTGATAGTCTGAGAGGGAAATAATCTCCTGTTTTTCCTTTTGTGGAATGAAATTACCGGTTGTTGTAAGAAAAATCTCTTCCTTTTGCTCCTTGTTTGAGGATACCATTTTATTTTCTTCCCACATATTTTTTAGATCATCCCGGTCGGGAATCATGATTCCTACTTCCTTTGTCAAAGGATATTTACTTTCCCATACCGGCTTTCCTGAAGAAAAATAAAAGCTGCTTTGTCTGTCCCATAAAAGCTCTAATAAAATAAATTGACCGGAAAGTGCCCTTTCCTCTACAAAAGTATGTACAACCTGCAGAAATAAATCTGTCCATCCATCTTTCTTTTCTCTTTCTTTTTTTATGACGGTAAAACAGACAAACAGCAGCAGGCTGATGATGATCATCATACTGATTTTTGACAATATCTTATTTTTTCTCATAGACAAGTATATGTTTTTTTCCTTGCCATTATGCCTTTTGAAAAGTCATGTTTAATGCCTCGGCTAAAGTATGAGTGACCCGTTTTATGGTGGAATCAATATCCTTTGGTGTAACATACATATTGTTTAATTCTGCAAATACACTGCTTTCTCTTGCCTGTAAAAAAGCAGCTTCCTTTAGCTCCTTATGGAGCTTTTCCATGGTATCGGATACAATGGTTGCCGCATCTACCACTGTAGGTACTCCAATAGCCAAAACCGGTACCTTTAACCCCTTGCTGTCAATGGCATTTCGATGATTTCCTACTCCGGAGCCGGGATGGATTCCTGTATTGGAAATCTGAATGGTTCTATTCAGCCTTCTTACGCTTCTTGCTGCCAGAGCATCAATTACAATCACCACATCCGGTTTTGTTTCCGCTGCTACCCCTTTAACAATTTCCGCACTTTCCATTCCTGTTTTTGCCATAACCCCGGGGATTACGGCACTGACCATTACACAGCCTTCCTCTCCTTTCATCAAGCTTCCAAATTCCCGAATCATATGCCTTGTTACCTGAAGCTGTTCCACTACTCCGGGCCCCAGTGAATCTGCTGTAACCTCCCGGTTTCCCAGCCCCACTACCAATACGGAGTATTCCGGTTTTTCCCGCCTTAAAAGCTGTCTTAGCTGATTACTAATTTCCCTGGCAATTTCCTCATGATAAAGTCCCTCCTCTGTATTGTCTCCCGCTTCACATAAACGAGGAACTTCTAAAGTTATATAGGTGCCTATAGGCTTTCCCAGAAGCTTACTTCCATTTTTTGTTGTAATCTGTACTTTGGTAACGTGAATTTCTCCTTCTTCCTTTTCATATTCCTCCACAATAATCCCGCGAAGAGAACCATTGGCATCCTCTACAAACTCCCTTGCTTCCAATGCCAAATCTGTTCTGATTTGAAAATATGACATGTTGAATCCCTCTTTCCTTACTACTATTTTTACTTTATAATAAATCATAACCAACTGTTACCATTTTTCCCATTTTCTTTTATATTATGTATTGACATATTCTATAAAGTATCCTACAATAATATACGCGTGTTTACATCAATTCGTCCGTGTCCGGCTTGGATGTAACACTTACTAACAATCAATACTATCTATTTAGGAGGTGTAATCTTGGCTAACATTAAATCTGCAAAAAAAAGAATTTTAGTAAACAGAACAAAAGCGGAAAGAAATAAAGCAATCAGATCCGGTGTTAAAACTGCGATGAAGAAAGTTTTTGCTGCTGTTGAAGCAAATGATAAGGCTGCTGCTCAGGCTGCACTTTTAGAAGCTACTGCTACTATTGACAGAGCTGCTACAAAGGGTGTTTATCATGCAAATAATGCTTCCAGAAAAGTTTCCCGTTTAGCAAAAGCTGTAAATAAATTAGCTTAATAAATATAGAAAATAAAAAAACGACTCGTACCGTCAACGAGTCGTTTTTTATTTACCTGAAAAGTGATGGGCAAGTATATTTGCCGGTATTTTAATTTGACCATACCGGATCCCCAACTGTCTTGTCAAACATAACTCCGGCAGTTTTTATCTGCTGTGTCCGCCGCCTCCGTGACTTCTTCCTCCTGCAGAAACGTGGCTTCCTCCACCACCGCTGCTTTTTGAGGAGCTTTCCGTTTGTATTACTCTCTTTGTTACTGTTTTATTAATAAAAATATCTCTTCTGTCTAAAATTTCCGGTTTACCACCTTCCACATAGGTAGTTGTGCTTATGGTCTTACTTCCTTTTTTACCTCCCCTATTTACAAAGAAGAAAATAACTGCTGCAATCAAAGCAAGGGGAAAAGAGAAGATCGCCGGAATTAAAGGTGCTCCCTCTCCCTTTTGTGCCAGATCAATGGCCACCAAATCTACAAACAGGCTATAGGCCTCATAAGGATTCTCTTCCACATTTTCCAATGACAGGTTTAGGGTACTGTCAATCATTTCGGAAGAATATTCATATTCAGCCTTTCCCGTGGTACACAGCCAGGAATAAACCCTTCCATCCTTTTCCCGATACCAGTTATCCAGTAACAATACTCCGTCTCCATAGGGTTCATTATAGCCGAATTTATGTTCATCATAAAAATTATCTGCATAAACCATAGTATACTGATAGGGCTCTACCTGTCCTATCTGTGCCTCATAAGATTTTGCATACTCTTCCAGTGTTTCGTTCAAGGTTACCACAATAATATCACAGCCAATAGCATCCTCTGTAACTGCAATCTTCTGTCGTAAACTTTCTTCTTCCTCATCAGTCATCTTATCCGCATAATCAAATACTCGCTCTGTAGTAGTAGCCTCTGTATTGGTCCGTACAAAATCTACCTTCTGAATACTTGTATATATTTTGCATCCGATTCCGATAACGAGAAAAATACCTGTGACAATAAACCATATTTTAAAATATCCTAAATATTTTTTCATCCTATAACACCCCCACAATCCAGTTCACACATTGACAAAGCACCATAATAAGTGCACCTAAGGTGGCAGAATAGAGAAATCCCTTTCTTTTATCCGTAGGGGTTTTTCCGATTATTTTTCCTGTCTGACCATTTACATGATAGATATACTCTTTCCCTCTGAAGTTATATCGATAAACCCAAACAGGAAGAAGAGCAAAACTGGCCTTTTCCTTTCTAAGGGAAACGTTTTTATGTACTGTTGTATTTGTACTGTATCCGCTGATGGTAGAGTTTAACAGCTGTTCAGAATCTCTGGCCGCCCTTTGCTTTGCCCTTTCCTCTCCTTCTTCTTCTTCAAAATTATAAATTTCACCATCAAAACCGGACATATATTTTTCTTCAAAATTTAATAATGCCTGATATTCATAGGGCTCCATTAAATCCATAATATCATCTTCCATACGGGTGGAGGCATCTACCGGTATCCTTTCAAAATCGATTTTCAGCTTACGTACTACCCGGTAATGTGAGGTCTCTGTAATCTCTGTATTTCCACTACGAGAAACTCTTACCTTAGTTGCCCTTCCTTCATAATCCACATCAGAACGATAATCATAAAGCCAGAAGGGAACATAGCTTCCTTCCATTAGCTCCAAGGTGGAATAGGATAAAAAGGAATCCGGGGTAAAAAGTCTTTTTCCAAACTCCTCCTTTAATTTTTCTACTGCCTGCTCTTTAGAAACTGCAAAAGGAAGGATTAAATCAGCTCTGTTCTTTCCCTCTACCCTCTCTTTTAAAATAATGTAGGAGCCGCAATGAGTACATTTTAATGCTGAAGTATGCTCTGTTACTCCTTCCAGGGGTGCTCCGCAGTTACTGCAGTTTTCCATGACTTCGGTTTCAATGAGTTCTTCACTGTCTTCACTTTCACAATGAGGACACCACATTCTTTTTTTCTCCGGATGATACACTGAATTACCACCGCAATTTTTACATTTGAAAATCACTTTTTTCCTCCTCCTTCGTTTATTTTTTTATTTACATCCTCCTTCAGCAGTGTATAACCTGTAGAAAATAAGGGAATAAATACCAGCATTCCCACTACTCCAAACATACTGCTTCCCAGAGTTACTGCCAATAAAACCCACAGGGAAGGAAGACCTACAGAATTTCCCACTACTTTGGGATAAATAAGGTTTCCTTCAATCTGCTGAATCACAAGAAAGATAATTAAGAAAATTAAAGCTTTTACCGGGTCTTCCACCAAAATCATAAATGCTCCCACAAAACATCCGATAAATGCTCCCACAATGGGAATTAGTGCCGTAAATCCAATTAAGACGCCCACCATAAAAGCGTAGGGCATTCCGCAAACCGTCATTACCACAATAAACAAAGCCCCAAGGATTACTGCTTCAATACACTGTCCGGTGAGAAACTTGGAAAAATTATGATACAATAATCTTCCCACATAAATTACTCTTTCTCTTGGCTTTTCTTTCATATAAGCTGTCAGTATACGTTTGAGCTGATCTTTTAATTTTTCCTTCTGCGTTAAAATATAGATAGAAAAAATAAAAGCGATCACTCCATTTACCAAGGCTCCCAATACACTTCCTGCTACAGTTACGGTGGAGGCTAAAAGACTGCTTACTCCATTTTTCAAAAATTCTGCAGTTTTATTTAAAATTCCCTGCCAGTTAATAGAGGCATATTCCAAACTCTCAATATATTCCACTGCCTGAGGATTGTCTGCCAACAAAATTTCTGCCTGCTGTAAGAGGTTCTGAAAGAAAACAGGAATTTTTTGTCCTAAGCTGGTAATGGTTCTTCCCATCTGAGGAATCACTGTCATCACAACAAAAGCAATTACTGCCGCAAAAAACAGTAGGGACAAAATAATACTTATTGTTCGCTTACTTTTTTCCAGTTTAGCGGGCAAAGAAGTTAATAGTTTTTTCTCTATAACCTTTAACGGAAGATTAATGACAAACGCCATGGCTACACCGATTAGAAAAGGCTTAAGCATTAAAAATCCCTTTCCTAGAAGGGCTAAAAGAGAGTCAAATCGAAGTACTGCCAAGGCTGTTACCCCGATACAAAAAATCAAAAAAATCCATTCTCTCTTCTTTTTTCCCAAATCATTCATTCCCCATTCTCCTTTTATTTTTTTATGCATTATCGCCTATGCCTGTTTTAATACTTCCACCAGATATTCCCAAACACGTTTCACAGAAGAAATACTCATTTTTTCCTCTGTTGTATGAATATCCTTCATGTCCGGTCCCATGGATACACAATCCAGCTGGGGAATTTTATCTAAGAAGAACCCACACTCCAGACCTGCATGAATAGCTTCTACTACCGGTTCCTTTCCATACTTTTCCTTAAAAATACGGAGCATCAGCTCTCTAAGAGGAGAATCTACGCGATAGGCCCAACCGGGATAATCTCCTGTTGTCTTACAGCTGCCTCCCAAGCTTTCTGTTAATACATACAATTTTTCTTCTAAAGCATATTTAGCACTTTCCAGGGAGCTTCTTACAGAAAAACCTGCATGAAGTCCATCTTCTTTTAAAGATAATAGTCCCATATTTAAAGAGGTTTCTACCAACCCTTTTACATCTGCGCTCATGGCCTGTACTCCCTGAGGCAGGCAATACAGCAGGGCTGCTGCCTTCTTTGTCTCTTCCTTTGTTACCACAGGAAGAATCTGTTCTCCCTGTATCTCAAGCTCGCAATATACTCCCGGATCCTTAGTAGCAAGTTCACACTTTAATTCTTTTTCCAAACGCTTTACCAAGTCCTCCACCGTGCCTGTTTCCTCTACTAAAAACTCTGCCCTTGTTTCTCTTGGAATAGCATTATCCGCTAGTCCGCCCTGAAGCTTACTTAAATAAAGACTTGTATTTTTTGCCGCCCCGGCCAAAAATCTCCCCATTAATACATTGGAGTTTCCCCGTTCCTTGTGAATCTCCACACCGGAATGTCCTCCCTGAAGGCCTCCGATTTTTAAAGTTACAAGGATTCCCTTTTTTTCTTCTTTTTCTAAAGGAAGATGACAATCCACCCGCATTCCTCCGGCACAGCCGGTTAAGAAAATCCCCTCCTCCTCAGAATCAATATTAATCATCCGTTTTGCCTTACACATAGATACATCTATGGCTTTTGCTCCCAATAACCCAATTTCCTCATCTACCGTAAAGACACACTCCAAACGGGGATGCTCCAAATCTTCTGCTTCCAGCAGTGCCAGCTCATAGGCTACAGCAATTCCGTCATCCCCTCCCAGACTGGTATCTTTGGCAAAAAGCCAATCTCCCTCTGTCATAAGAGTAAGCCCCTCTGTTTTCATGTCTATTTTACTGTCCGGCTTTTTTACTGCCACCATATCCATATGTCCCTGCAGCATCACGGGCTCTCTATCTTCATACCCCTTAGAGGCTTCCTTGATGATAATTACATTTCCCAACTCATCCTGATAATGCTCCAGTTTTCTTTCCTTGGCAAAACTTACCAAGTAATTGCTGATTACCTGTGTATTTCCTGAGCCATGGGGAATCTTTGCTATTTCCTCAAAATAAAAAAATACTTCTCTTGGCTCTAAATTTCTAATTTCCATCCTTCATTTTCTCCTTCTATAAAAAAACGATAACCTTCAAACCTTATTCCTACCTGTTACAGATAGTGGTAAGACTGAACCATTCCTAAAAACTACTGTTTTTCTTCTTATTGTAAGATACGCCACCCATAATCATCGTTTCTTGATGATAGGGGTGGCGATTTTCTTTATTATCCGACTTCTTTCCTTATCCTCCTTACATACGCTCCGGCGCTTCAAAACCAAGAAGATCGATACATGTTTCTAAAATATCACAGCACAGTTTTAATAATGCAATATAGCCGGCTTTCTTCTCTTCCTCTTCTTCCGCAAGAATTTTTGTTTCATGATAAAATTTATTAAATGCATTGGCAAGATCATAAATATATGCACAAATCTTATGAGGTGCTGCCTCTTCATAGGCACTTTCCATCATCGTATTGAATTTTGCCATCTCCATAACAAGATTTTTTTCACTTTCTGAAGATACATCTTTAAGAAAATCCTCTGCCACAGTATTACCCTGAGCTGTGTATTTATTCAGGATAGACTTAATTCGTACTATGGTGTAAAGGATATATGGTCCTGTATCTCCTTCAAAAGAAGTGAAACGTTCCACATCAAATACATAATCCTTAGATGCCTGATTGGAAAGATCTCCATATTTAATGGCTGCTAAAGCTACCATAGATGCTGTGGTTCGTGCTTCCTCTTCAGAAACCTCTCGATTACTGATAATCTTTTGATACATTTCCTCTTTAATTTCTGCAATCAAACGTTCCAGACGCATTACCCCACCTTCTCTTGTTTTAAAAGGCTTTCCATCTTTTCCGTTTACTGTTCCAAAGCCAATATGAACCAGCTTTGTTCCCTCTTTAACCAACTTTGTTTTTCTGGCACAACGAAATACCTGTTCAAAATACAGTTCCTGACGTTTATCGGTAAGATAAATCAACTGCTTTGGCTCATACTCTCTTGTTCTTTCCATAATGGTAGCCAAATCTGTAGTATTATAAAGAGAGGCACCATCGGATTTTAAAATCATACAGGGCGGTATTTCCTTAGTATCTGTTTCTTCCTTTACATCTACTACTAAAGCCCCCTCACTGATATAGGCATAGCCTCCCTCCTTCATATAGGAAACCATTTCCGGAATAATATCGTGAACATCACTTTCTCCCTTCCAAAGGTCAAACTCTACCTTCAGATCATCATAGATTTTTTTCATATCTGTTACCGATACGTCAATGATATGATTCCATAAAGCACGATGTCCTCTTACTCCACTTTGTAATTTAAAGGTATCCTCCATGGCCTTTTCCTTAAAGGAAGGATCTTCTTTACTCTTTGCACTGGCAGTAGGATAAATCTCTTCCAACTCACCAATGGTAAAGGGAGGCTCCTTCGGATATTCTCCCTCATAAGTTTCATCAAAATATACTAACTGTGGCTGACGAAGTCTTAATTCAGAAATAATAAGCCCCATCTGTAATCCCCAGTCTCCTAGGTGGATATCTCCAATAGTAGGATATCCCATGTAGCGACAGATTCTCTTTACACTTTCTCCGATTACTGCTGAACGAAGATGTCCTACGTGAAGCGGCTTAGCTACGTTAGGTCCGCCATAGTCTACCATAATCGTATAGGGATCCTTGGGCTCTTCCACACCAAATTTGTCTTCTGCTCTCATCTGTTTTATATAAGAGGTTAAAAAGGAGGGTTTTACCTTACAGTTTAAAAATCCCGGCATTACAGCTTCTACGCTTTCAAACACCTGACTGTCCTGTAACTGTTCTACTACTGCATTGGCGATCATAATGGGAGCTTTTTTATATTCCTTTGCTCCTGCCATGGCACCATTGCACTGATATTCGCAAAGGTCCGGGCGATTAGACACCGTTACCCTTCCCAATTCCTTTTTATAGCCTGCCTTTTCAAAAGCCTGTTGCATTTCTTCTGAAATCAAATCTAAAATCTTTTTCATGTTTTTCATTCCTTTTTATTAAACGTTAAATAACGATTCCGAACCCATTTCTTTCTATGATTCCGAATCGTTATTATTTTACCATATTCTCTAAGGTCTCTCAAGAAGAACCTAACTTTGCTGTATTTGGCTGTAACAGTTCAGCCTTCGGCTTTCTGTTACAGGCGACACCCACATTTAAAGTCGCTTACAGCGAGGTGGGTGTCGCTTTAGTTTTATTTACTCTTTCTTCCATGCCCAATCAGCAAAGTGATTGGGCATGGGGTGAACTGTTACATTTGGCTGCCAATCCTCTTTTCTTCGGTTAAACTGTTCTCCTGTTCCTTCTGTTGTTTTCTTAATATACTTTCAGCCTTGGAAAATCCGCATCCGCAGTAATCCTGACGATACAAATCTAATTCCCCGGAAAGTTCAATGCTTCTTTTGTACCCCTCTTTTTTCTTAAAATCAGAAGGAAGAAAGCTTACTCCGTATTTTTCTGCCATTTGTTCTCCCAGTGTATTTAATTTTTCTGCATTTTTCATGGGACTGATGGTAAGGCTGGTGGTAAAATAATCAAAGCCTTGCTCTTTGGCCACACGGGCAGACTCTTCCAGGCGAAGACCGTAGCATCCGTAACACCGTTCTCCTCCCTCCGGTGCCTTCTCCAGTCCCTTGGACATTTGAAGAAATTTCGCCGGCTCGTAATTTCCTTCGATTAATTTTATGGGAAACTGTGGATTTTTTTCATTGAAATATTCCACCAATCGTCTTTGTTCCCCAATTCTTCTTTCATATTCTGCTTTTTCCGTAATATTAGGATTATAAAAAAATACAGTAAGATCAAAAATTTCCTGCAATTTTTCCAACACTGCACTGTTGCAGGGAGCACAGCAGCTATGTAAAAGAAGGGTTTTCTTTTCTCCCCCAAATCCATCAATTACTTTTTCCATTTCTTTTTGATAATTTCTTTTTTGATTCATGTTTTTTCCTTATCTATCTAATTCTATTATCTCTTTTCTTAGCAAGTTTTAATCCCTTTTTGAACTTGCCAGTTAGCACTAATTCATATTTCATACATCCAAGTCCTCTAATGCTTCTGCAAAGCTGCTATATCTCTTTGTATTTGGGTCTTTGCTAATTCTTCTTGCTTCTTCCATTGCTTCAAGAACCTCTAACCTATACTGTGGAATTTCCACTGCAAATGGTAAGCCACCTCTCATAACACACTGCTTTAAAAACATATTCATAGCACTAGACATATCTATTCCTAACTGTGCAAACAATTCCATTGACTGTTTTTTTAATTCTTCATCTATCCTTACTTGTGTTGGTACTGTTGCCATAATCTCACTCTCCTAATATAAACTATGTTAATATTATCTTCTTATACCTCAGTTATATTCATTTTGATTTATATTGTCAATCATTTTAACAATAAATCCAGCTATACAGCCAGAGTTCCTATCGTTTTACTTCTTCCTGTAATAATGTTTCTCAAAGAGCATTTCGCAATCTGCATAAGAATCCAAATCATAATGCCCCAAATTTAAACACTGTGTTGTCTTATTCCAAGAAGTCCACATTGCAAAAGTACCATTCCCAAAACCCTCTGTTTTCAAGGTCTCTATACATAAACAGACCTCATGCAGAGAATTTTTTCTCTACATAAGGTCTGTTCTTTATCTCGTTATTTTATTCTTCAAACTCCTCAAACTTCTACTTTTTCCTTTTCAGGATAATGGTGAGTACCTTCTTATAATAACTTTTCCTATTTGAAATACTTCACTCCTGCTTCAAAAATCTTAAGATCCTGTTCTCCGTAAATATTTACGGCAACACCTCTGTCACGTCGTTCAGAGTGAGCCATCTTACCTAAGCATCTTCCGTCTGCAGAAGTAATACCTTCGATGGCAAGATAGGAACCATTTACGTTCCATTCTTCATCCATAGAAATATTTCCATAAGGATCACAGTACTGAGTTGCTACCTGTCCATTAGCAAAGAGACGATCCAGCCATTCCTTACTTGCAACAAATCTTCCTTCTCCATGGGAGGCAGGATTTACATAAGTACCGCCTAAGTCGGCTAAAGCAAGCCAAGGGGACTTATTGGAAACCACCTTAGTATATACCATTTTAGAAATATGACGGTTAATGGTATTATAGGTCAGGGTCGGGGATTCCTCGGTTTGTCCCACAATTTTACCATAAGGAACAAGTCCCAATTTAATCAGGGCCTGGAATCCGTTACAGATCCCCAGACATAATCCGTCTCTTTCCTCCATCAGCCTGGTAACTGCTTCTTTAATCTTGGCATTCTGGAATGCTGTAGCAAAGAATTTCGCACTTCCGTCAGGCTCATCACCGGCAGAAAAGCCACCAGGGAACATAATAATCTGAGCATTAGCAATTTCTTTTTCAAAGGCCTCCACAGATTCCTTAATATCCGAAGCTGTGAGATTTTTAAATACTTTGGTTACTACATTTGCTCCTGCCCTCTTAAAAGCTTTAGTACTGTCATATTCACAATTGGTTCCCGGGAATACCGGAATAAATACATTAGGTTTTGCTATCTTTTCTTTGCAAACATATATTTCTTTTGCTTCGTATACAGGGGTCTCTACTTTTTCAGTTCCCCATTCTCCCTTCGTAGGGAATACCTGCTCTAAGGTAGACTTCCATGATTCTAAAGCCTCCTTCAGCGTGATTACCTCTCCACAGACTCTGATTTCTTCTTCCTCAATTACATTACCAAGAAGCTTATATTCCACGTCAATGTGATGGATTCTTTCTACATCTACTTCTGCTACAATGCTTCCTAAACCGTTTTTAAATAACTCGTCTGTTTCTATATCATCAGAAATTTCCACTCCCAACTGATTTCCAAAGGCCATCTTACTGAGAGCTGCTGCCACACCCTTGGTATCAAGAGCATAAGCAGAACAGATAATACCTTCCTGCATTAAACGATGAATCTCATCATACATTTCCATTACTTTTGCATAAATAGGCACATCAAAATCATCAGTTTCCAGTTCAAACAATACCAGCTGATTTCCTGCTTTTTTCAGCTCCGGTGTTACCACATCCTGTTCCTTTGCCACATCTACGGCAAAGGATACTAAAGTAGGCGGTACATCGATATCCTGGAAGGTTCCGGACATGCTGTCCTTTCCTCCGATGGAAGGAAGTCCGTAACCAATCTGTGCATCAAAGGCTCCCAAAAGTGCTGCAAAAGGCTGGCTCCAACGGGTCTTATCCTCTGTCATACGACGGAAGTATTCCTGGAAGGTAAATCTGATCTTACTGTAATCTCCACCGGAAGCTACAATTTTTGCCATAGATTCTGTAATGGCATAAATCGCTCCATGATAAGGACTCCAACTGGAAACATAAGGATCAAAACCGTAACTCATCATGGTTACCGTATCTGTTTTTCCTTTTAAAACAGGAAGTTTGGCAATCATGGTTTGTGTTTCAGACAGCTGGTATTTTCCCCCATAAGGCATTACTACTGTTCCCGCTCCAATGGAAGCATCAAACATTTCCACCAATCCCTTTTGGGAACATACATTAAGATCTTTCAACAGAGAAAGCCATGCTTTTTTTACTTCCTTTTCTTCTAAAGCTGCTTCTACTTCCTCAACTGCAATTTTTTCCAGTACATTTCCTTTTCTGGAAGGAATTTCTACCTTAACTTCCGTTTCCTGGTGAGCGCCGTTGGTATCCAGGAAAGCTCTCTGAATATTAACAATTTCTTTTCCTCTCCAGATTAATACTAATCTGGGATCTTCTGTTACTTTGGCCACAGGAACTGCTTCCAGATTTTCCTCTAAGGCATAAGAAAGAAAGGCTTCCACATCAGAAGGATCCAATACAACGGCCATTCTTTCCTGAGATTCGGAAATGGCAAGTTCCGTTCCATCAAGACCTGCATATTTTTTGGGTACTTTATCTAAGTCCACCTTTAATCCCGGGGCTAATTCTCCGATCGCAACAGAAACTCCGCCGGCACCAAAGTCATTACATTTTTTAATCAGACGGCTTACTTCTTCTCTTCGGAATAATCGTTGAATTTTACGTTCTGTAGGTGCATTTCCCTTCTGTACCTCTGCACCACATGTTTCAATACTGGTTTCCGTATGTACTTTTGAGGAACCGGTAGCGCCTCCGCAGCCGTCACGACCTGTACGGCCTCCCAGTAATACAATAACGTCTCCCGGATCAGAATTTTCCCTAATTACATTTTTTCTGGGAGCTGCGCCCATAACAGCCCCAATCTCCATACGTTTAGCCACGTAATTAGGATGATATATTTCTTTTACCAGTCCGGTAGCAAGACCGATCTGGTTACCATAGGAAGAATAACCGGCTGCCGCTCCTCTTACCAGCTTCTTCTGGGATAATTTTCCTTTTAGAGTATCCGCTACCGGTACTGTAGGATCTGCTGCACCGGTTACACGCATAGCCTGGTATACATATCCTCTTCCCGATAAGGGATCACGGATAGCACCGCCAAGACAGGTGGCTGCTCCACCAAAGGGCTCTATCTCTGTTGGATGATTATGGGTTTCATTTTTGAAAAATACTAACCATTCTTCTTTTACGGGACCGTTGCCATAATCCATTTCTACAGGAACAATTACGGAACAGGCATTGATTTCATCTGATACCTCCATGTCCTCAAGCTTTCCTTCTTTTCTCAGCTTTCGCATAGCCATTAAAGCAAGGTCCATAAGACAAATAAACTTGTCCTTTCGCTCCCCAAAAATCTCTTCTCTTGTATCCAGATAACTTTGATAAGTTGTTTCAATAGGAGTACGATAATCTCCGTCACCAAACTCAATATCCTTAAGCTCTGTGGAGAAAGTAGTATGACGGCAATGATCAGACCAGTAAGTGTCCAATACCCGAATTTCTGTCATGGAAGGGTCTCTTCCTTCCTCCTGCTTAAAATAATTTTGAATATGAAGAAAATCCTGAAAAGTCATGGCAAGACCTAAAGAATCATAAAAGCTCTTTAATGCTTCTTCTGTCATTTCACAAAAGCCTTCAAAAATCATAACATCCTGAGGCTCTTCAAAATTGGAGGCCAAAGTATCCGGCTTTACCATACCTGTTTCTCTGGAATCCACAGGATTAATACAATAGGCTTTAATCTTTTCAAATTCCTGTTCACTGATATTTCCGCAGATCATATAAGTAACTGCTGTTTTAATAATAGGATTTTCATCTTCCTTTAAAAACTGAATACACTGCAGGGCGGAATCAGCTCTTTGATCAAACTGTCCGGGAAGATACTCCACAGCGAATACCTTCGCGTCTTCAGGAATATCAAGAGTTTCATGATACAAAATATCCACAGGTGGCTCACAAAAAACTCCATTGCACGCTGTTTCAAAAATCTCTTCCGAAATATTCTCCACATCATAACGGATAAATTCTCTTACCTGAGAAACGTTTTTGATTCCCAAATATCCGGAAATCTCCGCCTGCAATTCTTTTGCTTTTACTGCAAAAGGAGCTTTTTTCTCAACATAAATTCGCTTGACACTGTCCATGATTTTCCTCCAAAAATTTGTTGTTATAATTCGTCGGCCAAAACAGCTTCCTGTTATACATTCCATAGGATACCGCTTTATCCCGAGTGTTACCTATTCTTCTATTAAAAATCCGGAAACCAGATATAATAATTCTCTGTCCACCTGACTTTCATTAAGACCCATGGTGCGGGAACAGATTTTCATCCCCTCAATGCTGTACATCAGGTTTCTGGCTTCCTGTTTAGGGTTTTCACAGTAAAACTCTCCCCTTATGGTTCCTTCCTCCAAAATTCTGGTTAAAATATGCACTGCTGTTTTAAACTGATTTCGAAGGATATTCTCAGAAATATCTTTTGGTTTATGGGCAAAAAAATATTCATAGGTAGCTCTTCCCATATCTTCTTTTTTACAAAGAATCAATTTTTTCTGTTCCTTTAAAAATAACATAAGAATGTCTGCCATTCCCACAGTTTCCCCCAGATTAGACGCCAGATCTCCGTCCTCTTCTTCCCACTGCTTGGATAAAATAGCACAAAATATTTCTTCTGTACTTCCAAAATAAAGATAAAGGCCTCCTCTGCTGATCTTACAGGCTTCCACAATATCCTTCATGGTAACTTGTAAAAACCCCTTCCTGGCAAAAACCTCCTTCGCCCTATCCAATATATATTCCCGTTTTTGATCTGATTTTTCTCCCATAAGCTTATCCCTGCGTATTCTTTACTGTTTCTCCATCCCAGTATTCAATTAATTCCTTCATTTTACCAAGTAACGCTGCATAAACTCCAGTTGTCACACCCTGACTCCACAGGGCGGCCTTTCTTTTTCCCTCTAAAATATAATGAGAAAGAATTCCTGCCAGATTATCCATATCACGAATAGTGGCTTTTTCAATCAGCTTCAATTCATCCCTGTACGTTTTCAGCCGGTTTCTGCTGTAAACATAAACATAATTACGATCCATAAAGCAGGTGGTATCTGCTTCTTTTACAAATCGAAGCAAATTAGAATCATAAACAGGAAATGCAATAGAATGCTCTGCAATTCCTTCTCCCCCGTAAAAGCTTGATGTAGCCTGTCCTCTCTTGGATTCCAGCCAGGGCAGGTAGGCAAAAAGCTTAACAGCATCTTTTCTGTAATACTCTACAATTTCTTCATTGCTTAAGTTTCCTGTACCCATAATTGCCCATCCTCTCTTTATTTACAATACCTTAAAGGTATCATAAAAAGTAAAAAAAGTATAGATACTTGTATAAAAACTTTCAAAATTATGATATGATGTTTTAAGTATGAAAGGAGGTGTTCTCATTGAATAATTACACAAAAAATCAGACAATCATTCAATCTGGAGAACCTTTTGTTTGTTTCTATATAATTGCAGACGGAACTGTAACTGCTGCTCATGAGTCTTCGGAAACTACGGAAACCTTTGAACTGAAGAAGGGCGATGTTATCGGAATTTTTGACTTTGGCTCCAAAGAACATTCCTTTTCCTATACCGCAGCCTCCAATGTAACGGCAATTCCCTACAGTCTTACCAATTTTACTCATTTGCCAAGTCTTTTTTCCAAAGAAAAAGAGCTGGGACATTTTCTCACTGCTTCTATGGCTCAGTGTGTTCTGCGTGTTCTTGGCTATTATCAGAATTTAACCGTACAGCAGGCAAAGCTGTTTCAGTACTTAACTATGGCCTCAGACCACTACCAGAAAATCGGTGCACACCTGGGACTGGCAGTTAAATCTTTGGCAAACAAGGAAAAACTTCAGTCTTTTTCCTCCCAGCAGGAAGAACCGGCTTTTTGGACCGAACAATACTATAAATCAGTAAAACACTCTTTAACAAACAAGAACCCGCTATTTTTCAGCCCTTCTTTTGTTACCGGATTTTTAGCAAGAGGTGTGGAGGATATCCATAATATCCTTTATTGCAGTGAAACTGTAGCTCAATATCTTTCCGATATTGGACATCTTCTTTTAAATGATGCCTCTTTGGATCTTTTTGACCTTTATACAGATTTAATTTTCCGTGCTAAATCTGCCAAAAAAGACAGTTCTGCCTTAGAGGATTACATAAAGAAAATGATTTCTGTCCTTCAAAGCCCTGTCTACTCCGATCAGGAACTGGCTCAAAAAAGGATTCAGGAGTATGAATATGAATTAAAGCGTGATCATTCCTATGAATCTTCTGCATCAGAAGAAAATCTGGCCGATATTGAGAAAAAACTTACCGGCTCTGCTGAGTTAATTTTAGATTATGCAGAAACCATCAGTGATCACAGAAGAGAATTTCTGGAATATCTCCAACTTTATAAAAATATGGAGGACAAAAATTCCACAGAAAAAGAAGCCGATGGTATTCGCCGGAAGTTAACTAAACTGTTTAATACGGTTTACACGGAAACTTTCCAGATTGCCCTTAACGATCCTACTCCTCCTACGGTAGTTATGATGTTTTTGCATTTTGGCTACATGGACTTAGAATTGGCAGGTCTGGAAAATGCTGCTTATCTGTACTCCATTGCCAAAAACTATCAGGGAGATTCGGAAAACGGAATCTATACTCTGTATGAATGGATTCAAAAAATTTATAAAGGGGAAAAGCAGCCCAGCCGAAATGAACTTTCCCAGGATTACATTAACTACATCCAGACCTTAAAGTCTCAAAGTAAGATTGATGCTGAAACCTTCGATAAAATGCAGGATGATACAACCCAGAAGGTAATGTATGAATTGGAAAATATGTTCCCTGTGGTAAACAAGGTAACAAACGGTCATTTTACCACCTTCTGTCCTATTTTCATTCAGGAAAATGTAGTGAAGGATTTGGAAAGTACTCTTATTACTCCTTATAAAATTAAGGAGACCTTAAATAAAATTCTTTCTATCGATTTTTCCGCTTTCCATCGAAGCTATCTCTTTGTGGATGAAAAATTGGGAATTCGTGAAAACGTGGTAATTGATGTTAAGCCTGATTTCATCTTAATGCCCAATGTAGGCTCTAACGGTATCTGTTGGCAGGAAATTGAAGGTATGCACAGAAATACTCCCGGGCGCATGATGCTTTCTGCCTTCCATGCAGAAAATCTGGAACGCTCTATGATCGGTATGATCGGTGACTTCCGTTGGGAACTTTGCCGTCGTATTCAGGGGATGCGTTGGAACGATGTTACGGAACATTCCCTTACCAGTGAATATTATGATTATGCTATGTTTTTCAATAAGAACCGCGCTCTTACCCAGGATGCAAGAGATAAGATTAAGCTTGCCTTAGCCAGAGCCAAGAATAATTATAAAAATTTATTTGTTATGGATTACTGTAACTGGATTTTATACGAAGCCAGGGGAGCTGTTAAATTAAATAAGGTGACAAGGCAGATTTTCTCCATGTACATTCCCTTTACTGCAAAAATTTGTGAAGAGGTATCTACTAACGGAGCTTTCACTGAGGTAATGCAGCATTATAATCTCAAGAAAAAACAGCACATGCATCATCTGAGAAAGATTGTACAGAAATGTCTTTCTCAGGGTAAACCGGTTCCGGAACCTTTGGAAAATCATATGAAATTAATCGATCAATAAGGAGAACAGCAAAGGAGGAATTATCTTATTAACTCAATCAAAACCTTTTTTTCATTGTTGACAAAAAAGACACTGCGCTACCTTTTAAAGCCTCTGTCCTTACTTCCTGCCTTATGTATGATGTATGTTATTTTTAGCTTTTCTTCTCATACCGGCAAAGAATCTGCCTCCTTAAGCTATCAGGTTTCTAAAACCATTATTCTTGCTTATAATAAAGTTTTTGATAAAGGCTATTCCAATGAAATTTTAAATCAGCTGATTGCTTTGATTCATCCTTTGGTTCGTAAATCGGCTCATTTTACCGAATACTTTGTTTTAGCCGTTACCGTGGCACTTCCCTTATATGTTTATCGAATTCGCGGAATATTCCTCTTTTTTACAGGAGGAATATTCTGTGTTTTATTTGCTCTTTTGGATGAATACCATCAATCCTTTGTTTCGGGAAGAGGTGCCTCTTTAAAAGATGTGGGTATAGACAGTCTAGGTGTTCTCTTTGGGATTTTGTTTGCCCAGCTTATTTGCTTTCTTGGCAAAAAAACCATATTTCATTGGCTGTCCATGGAAGAATATCGTAAAAAGAAAAAAAAATATGAACAAAAAGTCTATACTAATAAAAAGCTGATGGAGGAGGATATATAGCTTGATTGAAAACGAAATAAAAAAAGATACTGCCATTTTGGTAGGGGTAAACTTAGATCATGATCCCGGCTTTGATCGTTCCATGAAGGAATTATCAGAATTAACCAAAGCTTGTGATATGGAAGTAGTTTGTATTCATACCCAAAATCTATCTGCCCCTAATACTGCTCTTTATGTAGGTAAAGGAAAAGTAGAGGAGATAAAAGAAAGTCTTATTTTCTATGAGGCTAATACTGTAATCTTTGATAATGCATTATCTCCCATTCAGGTACGCAACTTAACTCAGGAGCTGGATGCCGTTGTCTTAGACAGAACTGCACTTATTCTTCAAATTTTTGATTGCCGAGCCAAAACAGCAGAAGCTAAAATGCAGGTTGAGCTGGCAAAGCTTCAATATATGCTTCCCCGTTTAGTTGGCCTTCACAATAACTTAAGCCGTCAGGGGGGAGGTAGCGGTTCTCTCAGTAATAAAGGTGCGGGAGAAAAGAAGCTGGAACTGGATAGAAGAAAAATTGAAAAGCAAATCAGCTTTTTAAAACGTGAGCTGGCAGATATGGAACAAAACAAGGAAGTAATGAGAAAAAAACGAAATCAATCTGCTCTTCCCAAGGTTGCTCTTGTCGGTTACACCAATGCAGGTAAATCTACGATTTTAAATCAATTTGTCAGTCGCTACAGTAAGGAGGAAGGAAAACAGGTTCTGGAAAAAGATATGCTTTTTGCTACTTTGGAAACTTCGGTAAGACAGATTTCTCCTTCCGGTAAAAAAAGCTTCCTTCTTTCCGATACCGTAGGCTTTATCGACAAGCTTCCCCACAATCTGGTAAAAGCCTTCCGTTCTACCCTGCAGGAGGTGAAGGATGCCGATTTACTCCTTCATGTGATTGACTTTTCTGATCCTGATTTTTCTGATCATATTCGGGTAACTAAGGATACTTTAGAAGAGTTATCCGCTTCTCATATTCCTGTCCTTTACGTTTACAATAAGGTAGATCTGTTGGACCCTTCTGCCCCACCTAAACTAGTGGATCAAAAGCTTTACCTTTCTGCCAAAAGTGACTCCGGTATGGAGGCACTGCTAGAGGCAATAGAAAATCTGCTAAATCAGGGGGATAAAACATTAACCTTGTTAATTCCTTTTTCTATGGGACAGATTGTATCTGACCTTACGTTAAATGCCCGAATTCTTTCCACCGAATATACACCGGAAGGAACCTTAATTGAAGTTCAGGGAGCTCCCGGTGTACTTGATCGTTATCTGAAATACTGTATAAAATAAAATCATGACCACCCGTCAAATGGGTGGTCATGATTTAAGACTTCGTCCACATTCTGAAACAGAATTCTCCCAGAATATCCTAGAATTCTGTTTTTTTATTTCTTTCCGCAACATTTTTTATATTTTTTACCGCTTCCGCAGGGACAAGGATCGTTGGGATATACCTTATCTTCCTTTACAATTGTCGTAGAGGATTTCTGTTCTTTATATAAAGCTTTTCTTGTCTCTTCATCAAAGATATCATTCCATTCTTCCAGCTCATATAACCAATCTGCCTGAGCTGCTACCATATTCTTATACAGTAAGGCTTTGTCAAATCCCAGATTCACTACAGTATCTTCTTCCATTTCCTCGATGGGATTTGCTTCCTTTAAACTGTCGTTGATTCCATCTAAAAATCCGGTCATGGTCATAACGCTTACTTCATATTTATCTGCAAGCTCCTTAACTGTACCACTTACAACTTCATCAGGATTTTTCAATAAAGTTGCATAGATTTCCTTCTCTGCTTCAAAGTAAGTATTCCAAAATCTCTGAAGATCTCCTTTATTTGCAGTTTCAGAATATGCCATATCTCTCCATTTTTTTAATAATGCCATGGTTATCATCCTTTCTTAGTTAAAAATTTTCAATATGCCTGTTCAATACTCCTTTATTTCTAACCATACCAGTACAACGGTTTTAAATTAACTATACCATATAGTTATTTAGAAACTGTTACACTAGTATTAACAGGAAATAAATTTATCTTGAAACAGTATACCCTATAAAGGAGAAAAAGTCCAGTACTGAACCTACTCCTCCAATTTCCCGATGAACTCCTGCACTCTGGGATTCTTAGACAAAAATAACTCTTCCGGTGTTCCCTCTTCTACAATGACTCCGCCTTCCATAAAGATAATTCGATCGGATACCTCTTTTGCAAATTTCATTTCATGGGTAACAATGATCATGGTCATTCTCTGCTTTGCCAAATCCTTAATTACCTTTAATACCTCTGAGGTAAGTTCCGGATCCAGAGCCGAAGTAGGCTCATCAAAAAATAATACATTGGGCTGTAACGCAAGAGCTCTAGCTATGGAGACTCTCTGCTGCTGTCCTCCGGAAAGCTGGCAAGGATAATTATAGGCCTTATCTTCCAGTCCCAGCTGCTTTAATAAATCCATGGCACGTCTTTTCGCCTCTTCCTTTGGTACCTTATCCACACAAACAGGGGCATCCATAACATTTTTTAACACATTATAATGAGGAAACAAATGAAAGCTTTGGAATACAAGTCCAAAATTGCGACTGATTCTCTTAATCTCTTTGTGAGAGGCCGTTACCGCTTTTCCCTTTTCTTCCCATACCACCTTTTCTCCATGATAGCTAAGTTCTCCTGCATCCATATTTTCCAAAAGAGTAGCACAGCGCAGCAGTGTAGATTTTCCGGAGCCGGAAGGTCCAATAATAGAAACCACCTCTCCTTCCTTTACAGAAATGGAAATATCTGACAATACCTGCAGCCCGTCAAACTGCTTTCTCACATGCTTCATTTCAACTAAATTCATACTTTTCTCCATTCTCATGGTAATCCTTCTTACCATTTGGTACCTTTATCATTATTGGAAAATTCTTAAAACTGTAATAACGATTATCCCTCATAATAACGATATTTCTTTTCAATAAATTCCATAATAAATGCCACAATATAGTTAAAAATAAAATAGAATATTCCGGCAATTACTAAAGGAAACATGGAAGTTTCTCTTGCACTGATTCTTTGGGCAATAGTAAACATCTCTGCTACAGAAATTACCATAGCTAAAGAAGTATCCTTTACCAAAGTTATGGTTTCATTAGTAATTGAAGGAAGAATCCTCTTAATTACCTGGGGAAGAATAATTTTGAAAAAGGTCTGCCCCTTATTGTATCCTAAGATTTTCGCAGCCTCATACTGTCCAATGGGCATGGACTCAATACCCCCACGATAAATCTCTGCAAAATATGCCGCATAATTAATGGAAAAGGCAATGATTACGGCAGTAAAACGATACTGTGTTGTAATCTTAAGACCAAATAAATAATATGGGGCAAAATAAATTGCCATTAACTGAAGCATCAGAGGAGTCCCCCTCATGATTGCAATATAGATTTTTACAATCTGCTGTAATATCTTATTTTTTGACATTCTTCCAAAGGAAACAATCAGTCCCAGGGGCAATGAAAACAGCAGGGTAAGAACAAATATTTCCACAGAAATTATCATCCCCTGTGACAGCTGAGATAAAATTGTTGTAATTGACATTGCTTATTCTCTTCCTTTCACTCCTCTAAAAAAAGAAAGGAGCCAATTGCTTAACTCCTTTTGCTGTTATGTTATTTTCCTTGATTGCTCCCAAAGAAGCAATCAGGAGGATTATTTCGTTATTCGATACAAACAAGTCCTGCCATACCAAAATCAGAATATTTTTCTACAATTTCATCAAAGGTTCCGTCTGCTACCATTTCCAGCAATGTTTCTTCCACCGCATTCTTTAAGCTGTCGTTTCCAAGAAGAAAACCGATTCCATACTGCTCACTGGCCAATTCCTGCTCTAAAATTACAAACCCGTCTCCACGAGATGCCAGCTGATAGCTTGCAACACCAATATCTACTGCCAATGCATCAATTGCTCCTGCTTCCAAATCCATAAATGCTGTATTGTAATCAGCATACTGTTCTGTTGCAGCAAAAGATGCTGCCAGTTCTGCATTTGCTTCTTCTTCTAATGCAGATAATGCGGAAGAATCCTGCTGAACGCCCATGGTCTTTCCTTCAAGGCCGGCAAAATCCGTAATTCCGGAATCTGTAGTTACTACGATTACCTGCTTGTTGTTAACATAAGGAATACTCCAAGTATAATCATCTTCTCTTCCGTTAATGGTGAAACCATTCCAGATACAATCAATAGTACCGGAAGACAACTCCATATCCTTGGCTGCCCAGTCAATAGGCTGTTTTACCAGTTCCCAGCCTCTTCTGTTACACACTTCCTGAGCCAAATCTAAATCAAATCCGGCAAATTCTCCATTTTCATCTACATAACCGTAAGGAGGGAATTCTGCATCAAAACCTACAATTAAGGTAGTTCTTTCTTCCTCTCCTCCTGCCTCTGCAGGCGCCTCTTCTGTTGCTGCCTCTTTTGTGCCCTCAGCTGTCTCTGCCGGTGTGCTGCTGCAAGCAGTAAGTCCTAACATCAGTGCTGCCATCATAACAGCAATCCATCTTTTTTTCATCATAATCTCCTCCGTTTTATTTCCTTTGTCACTTTTCTCTGTCTCTTTATCAATTTAGCACGCTAAACTACAGCACTAATATAGCAAATTAAAATTTAATTGTCAACTAGAACTACTTCTTTCTTAACGTTCTCTTTTAATTTGTTCAACTAATTGAAGAATTTCATCTCTATAAGAAGGATAGTCACTAATTACCTGATTCACTTCTTTTTGAGCTTCTGACACCAAACGCTTATTATAATCAATCTGCACACGCAGTTTTTGTCTTCGATCTACCAGGTTATGCCGGATCTCTACCATTTCTTTTTTATCTAAAAGAGCCTCTGTCTGATGAATCCAAATATCCGGATCGTGAAGCTGATATCTCCTTAAAATAGAGGTTAACTGACGTTTGTGATAGTCTAGCTCCTCTTTATTTTGTTCATCTCGGCTTCGTTCCTGCTTCTCCTGCTGATATCTTTCCCACATCTTCAGCAGTTCCTTTCCACTGTTTACCTTATACTTCATATAGAGATAATCCAACAGGTTAGTATTATTTACATAACGAATATTTACTGTGTTTTTCAGCAAAATTATTTTATTAATTCCTTTTTCTGTTCTTTCCAGCTGACTTTTACAATCCAGAAAACGTACATACAAAAAGGTAATAATTGCAGCTCCGGCTCCTACAGTTAGTATATACCCAAGCTTAGTTTCCATCTCAAACCCATACTGAAGAACCAAAAGCATAAGAATACAAACCACCATGGCCATGGAACAAATAGTTATCATCCCCTTTGCATTGGCCATTTCATGACGCAGCTCACTTTTCCGATAATAATAAGCATGCTTTTCCCCTTCCAGCTTTCCTAAATCTGACTTGATCAAGTCCCGATATTCCTCTGCCTTTTTAATATCTTCATAGGGCTTTGGCATAACCTCTTCGTAGCGCTGCATATGATAAAACTGGCCATCTGTAAGACGATTCTTTTTTGCCTTATATTCTTTTCTTGCTCCTTCGATGATCTGTACTTTTTTGGCGCTGTCTAAAATTGCCTCCTTTTCTCCTTGAGGCAAGGCTTCAATTTCCTCTATATCCTTTAAGTAAGCTGTCACCATATTATACTCATCAGCTACCTCATCCAGCTTCTGAGAGGCATTTTTTATTTGTTCGGCACATCCTCTGACAAATTTCTTTCTCTCAATCTCATCCTGCATTTTTAACAGACTTCTGTCCTTCATCAGAGAATCCCAGTCCCAGTCTTCAATTGTAGAAGCTTCCCACTCCAGCTCCAGATCCTCTTCTTCGTATCCTCTGTTAAAATGGGCTACTATTTTGTCCCACCACTTCATCCGTATCTCTCCTTTATCACATGCCTGTTTTCTACAATTCCAAATAAGACTCCTTTAACTCTTCCACCTGCTCCTTTAACAGTTCCTGATAGGCTGCCACATCATAATTTTCTTTCTTTCTTCGGATTTTTTCCAAAAGGAGGCTTTTTTCACTTTCTTTCCACTTCTCTTTCAGACCATCCAGAATTTCTTCCATTTCTAGAGATTCTTCATATACTTCCCTGTGTTCCCTTAAAAAGTCTAAATATTCTCCCTGATTTACCGCTAATCGTCTGGTCCATAAATACTGACTGTAGCTTTCTGTTCTTTGGGTAATCTCATAGGCTTTTAGGAAGGCTTCTCCTGCCTGGTGATAGTAAAACATATTGGCCAGGCAGACACCACATCCATGTAGCAGATGTCCCTTTATCTGTTCTTCCTGATCAGGTAAAATTCTTAAAATATCACGATATTTTTCCAAAGCTGCCCTGTAATATCCCTTTTTTACCAGAGCATCTGCTCCCGCCTTTCTTTTTTCATAGATACTGCTTTTTTCTCCCAAGGCAATGATCCGTAATATTTCCTGAACTTCCTCCGGTTCAAAAAAGCCGGTATAGTCAAATAAAATTCTCACCCAGTTTTTCAACGGAATCTTCTTTTTTGCTCCCCGCTTAAGCTCCTCTCCCAGCTCCTTTAACTCACATTCTTCTTCCAGCCAGCTTCCCAGCTCCTCTTTTAAAAAACTCTCATCCAGAAGGTAAGCATTTTCCTGAAGAAAGAAACATAGTTCCTCCACTGAATATAATTTCCTGCCCATATGCTCCGGCTCATATCCTTTTACCGCGATTTTACCCAGACATATTCTAATTCCCATTTATGGATTTTCTCCTTCTACAGTACAATAATTTCTTCCCAGTATTGATTTTTTGAGGGATAAAATTCACCAAATCCCTTTTCCCAGATTTTCACTAGCATCCTGTTTTTTGCTTCCATAGTAACTTCCATATGAATCCGGCAGTATACTCCCTTTTTTAAAGAAAGCCCCTGAAGTAAAACCTCCCGGTAAATCACATTCTTTCCATCTAAAGGAGTGATGCGAAACTTCAGTCGATTTTCCTCCTCCATGAGGAAATCCCACTCTTTTTTTATCTGATACCAACTGCTTCCTCCATCTAAAACAGGAAAATATATTTCTTTTCCCCGATGTAAAACCAGAAGCCCCACATTAGTCATCAGCTTATCGTTCCCCAGATAAATGTAACCTTTGAGTTCTTCTTTTGGCATTAGTAAATGGGAAAGACCATAACAAGCTCCGCTGCTGTAAAGATTATTTCCTAAAAATACTCTTCTTTTTTGACAAAGGTAGCGAACTGACTGCTGATACCATTCTCCCAAAAATCCTTCCCCGATGAGGTATACAGTGGAGACAATGGTATTCTCCATATCTTCTTTTAATACAGACAAAAACCATCCATCCTTTTCTTCCTTTGTGAGAAGATTATTATCTCCTCTTAAGGGGTACTCCTTTTTATGGATCATGGTTACTACCGGGGATGTATTACGATTTAATTCCAGGCAATAGCTGACAAAATGATCTTCCTCCATCTCATACAAATACACCCGATTTTTCCAAAGCTGGGGATCTGTATGAAGGTTATAATAAAAGAAACTTTCTTCTTTTCCCATAATATGAAAGTCAATATGCTTTAACTGCAAAAAATCTCTCATCTTCTGCAGTACTTCAATCTGCTCCTTTTTGGCCTCCTGCAGTGTGAAATTACAGGCCGCTATATATTCCATAGGAGCAGTCATGGACAACAGGGAAAAGCTGCGTTTTACAAATAGGGCCAATAAAGCTATGGTATCGTAAATATCTTCTCCTATGGCATATTCCTTCTGTCTGCAGGCCAATTCCAATAAATTGGTAATTTCATGCCCCTGCTTCTCCTTTTGTTTTTCTTTAGCTTCCTTCCCAAAATACCAAAGTCCGCTATCCTCTGCTCGAAATAACACAAAGGGAATCTTATAATCCTGTGCACCTGCAACCAGAGAAAGGGTCTGAGGTTTTTGCTCTCCTATCTTCATATAACTAATCTGAACATAAGAATCTCCCATTTCATATCCCAGAAGAAATTTTCCTCGATTTTTATGCAAATAATTATCTTTGCCAAATATCATCCTTTCTCTCCTTACCTGTATTCTTCTCCCGTCCCGTTTTATTTCTACAGGTGAAATACCTGTTTTGCGATAAACTCACTTTTCCAATATTCCTCCAGAATCTGATCTAATGAGGTATAATCTCTAAGAGAAGCGGCAATGGTCATCTCATGAATCATCTGATAACGACTTTCTGTTTTATCTGACTTTTCTTCCTTTATTTCCTCTCTCACCAGACTTCCGCTTCCTGTAAGCTGCTCTTGATTATTCCAGGACTCTGTAATGTAATATTGAATTTCCTCTGAGCAAAATAAAATAAAATCCTTTACATATGTTCCGAAATAAACCTCTTTCAACTCCTCTTTTCGGAAAGCTTCTTCCTCCCTGCCTCCGATTTTACGATAATGGAGCATTACTTTGGCTTTTGGATTTGTTTTATAACATAACATGGTTTTTTCTGCTAAATGTTCCATACCTTCAAGCCATGCATATTCCTGTAAAAAGGGCAGCTTCATTCCCTTATCCACTAAAAGTTCTTCTAAAAACTGATATAAAAGCTCTTTTGAAGCATCCTTCATCCACTCTTTATTTTCTGCCCAAAAACGTAAATAGGCTATATGGGTTACCAATGGAAGACTCTCTCCTCGTTTAAATACCCGTTCCATATCTTTGATCAAATAAAGTTCTATTTCCCGGTCATCCCGTAAATATCCGATGGAGCGATAAGTTAAAAAAGCGCCTTCCAGCTCTGTCTTTGCTCCTCCTACGATATAATTTTTAAAGATTTCAACTTCATTTCCGATAAAGGCTCTGGTAGAAAGAATCTGTCTCAAAATTCGTTCACTTAATCCATAGGTATCCACATCAAACTCTTTGGCCCGATAAAAAATATCCCGAAGCCTTTTACTGGTTCCCTGATACCTTCTTACCAGAAATTTCAGCATAATCCCATTATATTTTCCCTTTAAAAAGGCAGTATAAATATACCAGCAAAGAATATCTTCTTCTCCCAGATCCTCCTCCAGCATGGCCGTAGTTATTCTCACCAATGCTTTAGGTTCAATTTCATAAGGGCCATATTCTTTCAAAAATTCATAGGCCAAATGATAATAGTCTCTCAAAACAAAATAACGTATTAAAATATTCCGGTCTTCCTTTGAAAGAGATTGGGGTGTCATACTTTCCAAATATTGATCCAACCGTTCCATAGCATCATTTTCATAATAAAAATCAAGAAGATGCCTTCCCAGTCTTTTCTTTATTTCCTCTTTTACCCACTCCTGCTTCCTTAAATACTGAAACTGCGCCTCCATTTTCCAGTTCATAGTCTGCCAGCCGGTATTATCCTGGCAAAAGAATAATGCAAGTCCCCTTTCATCTGCAACCCATTTTCCTACCTCTTGGGCCATTTTGCCAATATTCAGATAGGGGATAGGCAAATCCTCTGTCTTTTCCACATAACGATTCTCCTTGTCATCCTCCCAGAAAAGAAGATAAGAGGAATTATAAATTTCTATATTTTGCAGACCCTCAGAAACTAAATATACCTGCTCCTGTTTCAGCTGCTTATGCACCACAATCAATCGCTCAGCCTTAATCTTTTCTTTGGGAATTTTATGATAAAAAATCATTTTTGCAAGAGCTCTTGCATTATCCTCTGTAATCATTTTGGGATATAACAAATGCTCATATAAATATCCCAGATCCCGATTCATTTTTCCACTGTGTAATTTACGAAGTAAAAAACGTTCAATTTTAGGAATATAGGCCAGATAAAGATCCTCCATCTGTTCCCTGTTTTGGT
The DNA here is from genome assembly GCA_017520155.1 of Lachnospiraceae bacterium. Lineage (GTDB taxonomy): Bacteria > Bacillota > Clostridia > Lachnospirales > Lachnospiraceae > SFDP01. The sequence goes on along the minus strand of JAFXGR010000059.1, from coordinate 2,806 downwards.
ATACATAGCGATAAATATAGGCTCCGTATTCTTCCTTAATATCCTGCTGATAGGAAAAATACAAAAGTACCATTCTGGGTAAATCCACATCCTTTTCCAAATCCAGAGACATCATATAATATTCATACAAACGGGTCAGCTTTATCTCTGAAAGAATTGCTTTTTCATACCATTTTGCATATGCCTCTCCCTTTTTGTTTCCCTTAATCAGCTGACTGCATAAAGCCTGTAAAAACTCAGACCGGGAGTCTGTGGCTGCTAGCTTTTGCAGTAAAAAACAAAGATGGGGATTATACTCCTTTTCCTTTCTGGCCAAATAAGACACCACACCCTTTACCTCTTGGGATAACAGATTTCTTTTTATTCCAAACCCCAGTATCCTTAACTCCAAAGGGCTTAATTCCATTAACAGTGTAGGCTGATAATTAAATAAAAGAAGGGCCTCCATATACATTACAGGACTGTTACACCCTCTTTGAAATACTGTATGTAAAAATTCCCATTTTTTTTGAGGATTTTGTCTTAGACTCTTTTCCAAGTACATATACAGCCAGGAAATCTGCCACAAATTCTCATAAGCATAATGAAGCTTTTCTATCTCCTGTCTTACTTCCCTAACATAACTTTCATCAGCGGTAATTAAGGTAGTCAAATATAGATAATAAGCATATACTACCGGATTTTTTTCTTCCTCTACTATTTTCCCCGCACGATCCAGCAGCCATTTTGCCTCATGAAACTTTTCCTGGGTAATATAAAGATGGGCTCCGTAAAGCTTGGTTAAGGGATTGCGATCATCACTTTTTACCAAGGCCTCCAGGATTTCTTCTCCCTCTTTTTTAAATCGGACAGACCCCATACTTTTACTTCGAAAATTCAAATAAATTTCTGTGAGCTTTAAATTCAGCCATTTGGCGTTTCTTCTTTTCTCCATGGCCTGACGAATTCTGTGGTGCTCATTCTGGTATACCTGTACAGGGATACGAATTGTCTCATAGGGAGAATGGAGAATGATTTCTCCCCAGTTTTTTCCCTGATGAAGTCTGGTGGGATCTACATAGATTGACATTCTATGCATATTCCCCATAAAATCCTCTTCCCGAATCACTTTCTTCTCCACGGAAAGGAACTCACCCTCAGCAGTTACTTCCAGATAAGTGTATCCCCACCCATTTCGATAAATACAAAGATCTTCCTTATAGCCGGTCTGTAAATTGCTCAACAAAAGAGCCGGTTCCTGAAGTTCATAATAAACCGGCTTTTTCTTATTCACTGCCTGTAAAAATTCTTCCATATACTGTTCCCGCATCCGGCCGCTTAGCCCTTGATACAGGGTCAGATACTGCTCTGCACTTTTTTTTAACATATCAGAAAAAGCAGGAGAAAAATAAAGTTTTAAGGCTTCTTCCCAATTGGTTTTTGCCAAATTAGTAAAATGAAAGAGATTCTTAATCTCTCCCATAGAAGAGTCCAACTTCTCCTCCTTTGCTTCAAAGCAATACGTTATTTCATATTCTCCATAATTTGTAATCAACAAAAAAGAACCACTTATAGCTTCCTTAGCGCAGCTTTTGCTGCCGTAAAAGCAATAACTGATTTCTATTTCTTTCCCCTGAAAAACAGAAGGTTCACATTTTATTCTGGGATCTGTGGCAATTACCTTCCCTTTGATCGGACGTTCTCCCTCACAACAAAAGGAAAACGTGCCCTGCACACTACCTTCCTTCAGCTGCCCCTCAATGCTGTAGCAAGAAAGCTGCAGTAAGGTTTCCTGCTCCTGATGCAGGTTTTGTTCCATTTTTATTTCCACTACTAACCTCTTTCCAGCCAACTGTTTGTCCTACAGTAATACCTGCAGTATGCATTACTTTATTTCAAACAATGATTATTTTTCATTATTTCATACTTTGTGACAACTTTCAATCCCCTTTTACATATACTATTCTGAAGAAATCTTAGGAGATTATTATGCCTGCTTTATATGAAGGCAACCTTCAGGTAAACGTTACCCAAGAGGGCAAACAGCTGCCTGTGGAAAATGCCACTGTTACCATTACAGATACCGGAAATCCTACGGAAATCATAGAACGATTTACTACAGACTCTTCAGGACAAACGCCTCTTTTTGGACTGCCTGCTCCCAATCCGGAATACAGTCTGGAAATTACCTATCAACAGCCCTACTCCGAATACAATTGTCTGGTGGAGGCTGAGGGTTTTGAGCCTGCTTATGTTTCTGCCATGCAGATTCTTGCTTCTACCAATTCATTTCAGCCTATTCCTCTTCGTCCTTTAACTTCCAACAGGCTGCCTAACACCATTGTTATACCTCCCCATACTCTCTATGGAGATTATCCTCCCAAAATTCCCGAGCCTGAGGTTAAGCCTGTAGATGAAAGCGGAGATATTGTGTTAAGCCGCATTGTAATTCCCGAATATGTAATTGTTCATGACGGCCCTCCTAATGACGATGGCGCCCCTGACTATTATGTAAAATATCGTGACTATATTAAAAATGTAGCCAGTTCAGAAATCTATGCCACCTGGCCGGAAAGCACCATATATGCCAATGTTTTAGCAATTATGTCATTTACTCTAAATCGCGTATTTACAGAGTGGTATCGCGGCAAAGGTTATGATTTCACAATCACAAGCTCTACTGCCTTTGATCATAAATGGATCAACCAAAAGACCATTTATACCAATATATCTCAAATTGTAGATAGCATATTTGCAAATTATCTCTCAAGACCAAATGTGCTCCAACCAATTCTTACACAATATTGTGATGGCAAACGCGTTACTT
>JAFXGR010000058.1 GCA_017520155.1 Lachnospiraceae bacterium | reverse complement strand
TTCCGGCGATTATCATAGAATTTAAGGTATTCAATAAGAGAAGAGAGCAGAACCTGGAAGAAACGGTAGCAGCAGCTCTTTTACAGATTGAAGAAAAGCAGTATGAGAAGGAGCTAATAGCAAGGGGAATTGAGAAGAGAAGAATTAGAAAATACGGCTTTGCCTTTCTGGGAAAGGAAGTATTGATTGGAGAAGGATAACAGTGAATACACTACGCCCTGGTAAAGCCTGTAAAACAGGGACTAACACAGGAAAGACTTAGTGAAGGAGTTTCATTTTCATTTACTCCTTTACAAGTTTGATAATCTGTATACCATAGGAACCGCGTTGTGGACCCTATCATCAGATGGACTATGCATAAATGCACATTTTTATGAAAAGCTACTTTATAGCTTTTCATAAACTATATTAAAAGATAAAAAAAGAAAAGAACATGACGTTTTTGTAAATTTATTCTATGCTAAAAATTTACAAAAACGTCATGTTCTTTTAAAAGTTATACAGATATAATATTACTGTCGATAGGAAAATATAGGGATAACATTGATGCCTTATGAGAAGAAATTTCTTTATAAAAAATGGACTCTGAATAATTGCACAAACCATCAGAGGCCAATACTAAAAGCACCTTTTGGAAAAGTACTGGAGTAAAGTGTACTGCTTTTCTGAATGGGTGTAAAGAAAAATAAATAAAGTAGAGAGAGGAGAATTTATTGCTGAGGTTACCGTACGAAATCAGGAATTTCGACCTGAAAGTACAACATAGCATACCATTCGTCATATTATAACTACCATTCGTCATATTATCATTGAAACTCATAATGTTGTCTGTTACTTTGTAGAAAAGGAGGAAATAAGCTATAAATTATTTTGTTCAATTAAACCAGAGGTGTTATGTGGAATTAAAGTAAGAGGTTTTTTAGAGAATGGCAGAAAAGAATGTTATGAATCAGCATTGCATAAGGCAAGCTGTTTTATAAAAAAAGGACTCTGATCAATTTGCGCAAACCACCAGAGTCCAAAGCACTAAGCACTTCATAGGAAAGTACTCGAGTAAAGTATATCGCTTTTCTTGGTAGGTGTAAAGAAAATTTAAGAAAAGGAGATTTAAGAGAATGGAAATGAGTTTAAATAATGGATTTAAAGAGTTGTCGGAAGGTGAAATGCTGTTGTTAGATGGTGGAGCAAGTGAAGGGAAAATAGCACTTGTAGCTGGTATCGGAGTATTGGCAATTGCATTTGCACCTGCAGTAGGAGTTGGAGCGGTGGTAGTTGGTGGTGCAAGCATTATTGTGGGTGGATTTTGTGCTGGTGGAGTTCTTGGTGGTATAGTGGCCGGCGTTGGTGTTGCAGGAGTTTTGCTTGTATAGAGAAAGAGGGTGAATATGGAAGTATTGCTATTAGTGTTATGTAATTTATTGATAGGAAGTCTGATAAGAACTACATTTTATAGGAGATGTCATTTATCAGAAGTAAAAGAACATCTTATATATAGGCGTATCTTATTCATTATTCTATGGTTCTTGTGTATTGTGAGTTATGTAATGCAAGTAAGCTTAATACTAACGACCGAGTATAAACTTGCCATGTGCATGAATATTATTTGTGTCTTTTCCATCATGGGACTAAACAATACAGTATATTCTATAGGAAACTGTAAGAAGTATATTTAGAGAATAATCAAAGAATTTTTCACTATATTTGCACTTTCAATTAGAAAAATTTAAAATCAATGCGATCTTCCCCAAATTTCTAAGGAAACTTTTTTACGCCCTTTCCCCTGCCCTGTATCGCCCACGTGGTGGTGGACGGGAATCTGATGCACTATGTGGTAATTCATAAGATTACAAAAAAGCAAATTGTAATTGCAGATCCGGGGAAGGGAATTGTAAAACTCGCACCGATTGAAAAATTTTGTGTAGGTGGAATAATTTATTCGCATATCTTTCTTTGGAATAAAAATTTATTTTTAGTAATAATGGTTCATGTTTTTCACAATCTTTTTGTTGTATATCTAACAGAAAGTTATTTGGAGGGAGTCGATTGTGGAGGAAAATAAGATTGAATTATAAGATGTTTCATATAGCATTAAAAACAAATTGATTTTGGACAGGATTAACTTATGTATACCCAAGGGAGCAAGGGTAGCTATTTGTGGACCGAACGGAGCTGGTAAATCAACCTTATTCAATGTAATGCTAAATATTCCGGGGGTAGATTTTAAAAAGAAAACACATAAGTTGTCAGGTAAAATAAATAATACGCTATTTGATATAAAAAACTACAGTAATGTAAAGGTACATTTGCAGAATTCTAAAATTGGATATAGTACCCTTTTGGAAGTGGGAGAACTACTAAGACTCTGCTTTCAGGATGAGCTTCCCAAGGAGATGCTGGAAAAGCTGGGCTTAAAGGGTAAGCTGAAGCAAAGAATTAGTAGTTTGTCGGGAGGTGTGTTTCAGAAACTGAATATCCTATTGGTAGTTGCCACTAATCCGAAGGTAATATTCTTAGATGAGATGACTACAGGACTGGATTATGAAGCCAGGAAGCAGATACTGGACTACTTACGGGATTATATTACCAGGAGTAGTGCTACCCTGATTTTCATTACTCACTATTTGGAAGAGATATATGATTTGGCAGAGGAAATTTATTTTATGGATAAGGGTAAGATTAAAGAGTATGGAAAATTAGCGGAGTTATTTGTAAAGTATAATATTACTACTATCGACAGGAAAATATGGGGATAACATTGATGCCTTATGAGAAGAAAATTTCTTTATAAAAAATGGACTCTGAATAATTGCGCAAACCATCAGAGTCCAATACTAAAAGTACCTTTTGGAAAAGTACTGGAGTAAAGTATACTGCTTTTCTGAATGGGTGTAAAGAAAAATAACAAGTAGGAGGATAATGTATGGGAAATTACCTAATTTTTTCAAAAAGTAAATATCCTGTAAAAAGAATTAATATCATACTACTTATGTTTTATTGCATTCTTTTATTTGGTGCTATAGTTGGATGGCGCATCTATCTATTTAAAAATTTACCTAAAGAATTTTTGTTTATATACGTATATGTGATAACACTACTTTATTATATTGCAATATATTATTCAGTAAAAAAACAATTTTTACAAATGGAGTTTATTTCTGATTACTCAAAAAAATGTATGAATAGAACCAAAAAATGTTTGTATTATTTTTTCTGTTTTATATTAAATGTGGTAATATTTGAGTTTTTTTCTCTAAAGGTGAATAGTTCTAATTTGTATAATTTATGGCATTTATTTTTTATTGGAATAGTGGGATTTGTGTTAATGAATTATCAATTTATTGTAGGGTTTGGGAAGACGGGATATATCTCAGGAGAAGGAAGATTATGCTATAGTGAAATTGATAAAATTGAAGAAATAAAAAGAGTGCAGACTATCAACGGAATCTTAGTATATTCTAGAATAACACTATTTGACAATGAGGTTTGTTATGATAAATTTTTGATGGAAGAGTATATATTTCTGGTTAATAGAGTAACTGAGTTACAGTTTGTGGGCAACATCAGTTAGCTAAGATTTAAAATCCTTCATATATCCTGTAGCGGCATGGATGATGAGTAAGCTTCCAAGGACAAAAAATAAGAAGGTACATCTGACCGGAAATGATTTTGTTTTCCGGATATTATATCCTAATGATCCTTCTCTTACTGGTGGTGTAATTCCCCTTTGTAAAATGCAGAAAAAACCATTATACTTATGAGAGATAAGGATAATGGTTTTTTTCTGTTAAGGAGGTATAAATGAAACGAACTGTAGCCATAGGAAGACAAAACTTTGCAGATATCAGGGAAAGAAACTGTTTTTATATAGATAAAACAAATTTTATTAAGGAATGGTGGGAAAACGAAGATGAAACCACCTTAATTACCCGTCCCCGCCGTTTTGGAAAAACCTTGAACATGAATATGATGGAGCAATTTTTTTCTATCGAGTATCAGGGGAGGGAGGAACTGTTTGAAGGCCTTTCTATTTGGGAGGAAGAAAAATTCAGAAAGCTGCAGGGAAGCTATCCGGTGCTTTTTCTTTCCTTTGCGGATATAAAAAGTAAGACTTATGCTCAGGCAAGAAAAGAAATGATCTGTCTGATTGTGGGACTCTATAACAAATATCATTTCTTATTGGAAACAGACGTATTGACAGAAAGTGATAAAGAGTATTTTAAATTAGTAAATCTGGAAATGGAGGATGCTATTGCAGTAAAAGCCATCCAAAATCTCTGTTCATTTTTACATCGGTATTATAAAAAGAAGGTAATTATCTTACTGGATGAGTACGACACTCCCATGCAGGAGGCTTACGTAAAAGGATACTGGGAGGAAATAGTTTCCTTTATCCGCAGTCTCTTTAATTCCACCTTTAAAACAAATCCTCATTTGGAGCGAGGTTTAATGACAGGAATAACCAGAGTCAGCAAGGAATCTATTTTTTCTGACTTAAATCACCTGGAAGTAGTAACCACTACATCGGAGAAATATGCCACCTGCTTTGGCTTTACCGAAGAAGAAGTATTTGGCGCCTTGGAAGAGTATGGGATGTCAGAAGAAAAGGAGAAGGTAAAGAAGTGGTATGATGGCTTTATCTTTGGAAAAACAGCAGATATTTATAATCCCTGGTCTATTATCAATTTTCTTGCCAAAAAAGAATATGAGCCTTACTGGGCAAACACCAGCAGTAATGAATTGATTAATACCCTGCTTCGAGGGGGAAATAAAAAGGTAAAGACCTCCTTTGAAATCTTGTTAGAGGGAAAATCCATCCACTGTCCTATTGAAGAACAGGTGGTTTATGGAGCCTTGGGAGATAATGAAGAGGCTATTTGGAGCCTTCTTGTTGCTGCCGG
>JAFXGR010000057.1 GCA_017520155.1 Lachnospiraceae bacterium | reverse complement strand
TTCTACACTTACTTTCATGTTCCCATCTCCTTTCTTTATTAATGATGTTATGATACAACGTAATACCTTATTTGTCTTAATATTTTAAGTAAGTTGCAAAAAATAGGGGATAACTGTCAATAAAGCTACTGTCATATAAATTCCTAATTTTGTAAAATAATAGATATAAATTTATATATGGACATTAAAAAATCCCCATCGACATAAGCTGATAGGGAAAACTTGGTAATGCAGAATATGAACAGTTTTGTTTATATACATCACCTACTACTTCTTTCTTCTTATATTCCTTTGCAGACAATCCGCCCTGCTTCTTTTTTTTCGGTTTCTTCATTTGAAAAAAGGATTGCCACTACAGCAATCCTTCCAACTCATTAATACTCTCTATAAAGTGTTTCTCCACAGCAGAAATCGGTTCTTCCTGCTTTGCAATATATTTTTCATACTCCTTGTGTGCTTTATCTACAGCCTGTTTATGTGTCACTCTACCTTTCGTAACTAAAATATCACGTCGTGTCATCTTTAGATAGTCATCTATGGTTTCAAGCCAGTCCTTCATATACATTGGCTCTTTTGCCAATGCGCGCACCTCGGCAATGTCCAAATATGCAGAAACTATTTTGTTTAATGCATCGATTTCCTCTTTGTTCAAATAGTTTTTAGCTATTTCCACATCAGTCCGCTTAATCTGCTTTCCTTCCCATGAAGTTAGACCCATATTTTCACTATCCGAATCAGCTCGTTCAAAAATAATTTCTGCAGCAGTATGCTTATGTGCTGCCCAATGCATTTTATTTTGTACCTGCTTAAAAAACAGAATAGAACTTTCTGCTTTCGGATTATAGTCTATACTGGTAGCATAAATCTCCAGAACCTTTCTCCAAAACACCTTTTCCGAAGAACGGATATCTCTTATCCTAGAAAGCAATTCATCAAAATAGTTGCCACCGCCAAGTTTCTTCAAACGGTCATCGTCCAATACAAACCCTTTTTGCATATATTCTTTTAAAACTTTTGTCGCCCATATGCGGAATTGTGTACCTCGTAAGGATTTTACACGGTAGCCAACGGAAATAATCACATCTAAATTGTAATAATCTACCCGATATACTTTTCCATCCGAAGCAGTTGTTGCAAAATTTGCAACAACTGAATTTCTATCCAACTCACCTTCTGTAAAAATATTTTTTATGTGTCTTGAAATAGTAGACTTATCCCGCTGAAACAATTCAGCCATTTGATCTAATGATAACCATACCGTTTCATTATCAAATGTAACTTCTACCTTTGTAACACCATCTTCAGTTGTGTACATTAAAACATTTGAATTTTGCAAATGAATCCTCCCTCTTTAATCCTCTACACCTTAAAGCGGTATCCTACACCCCAAATGGTTTCAATGTACTGAGGCTTGGAGGTCTTTCCTTCAATCTTTTCTCTGATTTTTTTAATATGAACAGTTACTGTGGCAATATCTCCTACCGAATCCATATCCCAGATTTCGCGGAACAATTCTTCCTTGGTGTATACATGGTTGGGGTTTTCTGCAAGAAAAGTAAGAAGGTCAAATTCCTTGGTGGTAAAATTCTTTTCCTCTCCATCGATATAAACTCTTCTTGCCGTTTTATCAATGCGAATTCCCCGAATTTCTATCATATCGTTATTTTTCTGGTTGGTATTTACCAAACGTTCATATCTTGCCAAATGAGCCTTTACTCTGGCCACCAGCTCACTGGGACTAAAGGGCTTTGTCATATAATCATCAGCTCCTAAACCAAGACCATGGATTTTATCAATATCATCCTTCTTGGCAGATACCATAATCACAGGAATATCCTTATTTTCTCTGATTTTCTTACATACCTCAAAGCCATCCATTCCGGGAAGCATTAAATCCAATACCACCAGATTAAATTCCTCATTTAAGGCTCTTTTCAGTCCTTCATCTCCGGTATGCTCCATTTCCACCTTAAAACCACTTAGCTCCAAATAATCCTTTTCCAGGTGGGCGATTGCCACTTCATCTTCAATAATTAAAATTCTGCTCATCTTCTCTATTTTCCTTTCTCTCTTTTTCCTCTGCAGCCTTATCTAGTGAAACGGTTTTAAATTAACTATACCATATCACATGCCTATTTTCCTGATAGCAAAGATTCAAAAATCCTCAGCGTAGCCCGCTACGCCTACGTTTTTTGAACTTCACTCTCAGAAAAATATTCTATGTAATTGTATAGTTATTTAGAAACCGTTACACTAATTCCCCGTGTCATGATATCTATGTCTATTCTTGGTGATCTCCCTCTTTATGCTTTCGTATCACAAAATGCATACAGGTTCCTACTCCTTCTTTACTGGTTGCCCAAATATATCCTCCATGATCTTCAATAATCTTTTTTACAATGGAAAGTCCGATTCCACTTCCACCCTGGGCAGAATTTCGGGAGGCATCGGTACGATAAAACCGTTCAAAGATATTCCCCAAATCCTTAGAAGCAATTCCCTTTCCGTTATCTGCAATTTCAATTCTTATGGAATCTAAATCTTCTATCAAGCGAATATCTATAATCGGTTTTTCCTTATCCATGTACTTAATACTATTTCCGATAATATTGTTGATTACCTTTTTCATTTGCTCAGGATCAGCAATAATCATCGCCGAAGGATCTACAAGATTAGTATAATTTAGCTGTATATTTTCCGATTCCAGTTCAAGTCCCACATCCTCTACACAATCATTGAAGTAATCTGCCACATTAATTCGATGAAAATGATAGGGAATACGGTTGGAATCAATTCCCGAATAAAAGGTCAGTTCACTAATCAGCCTATCCATATCACAAGCCTTAGTATAAATTGTTTTAATATATCGCTCCATTTTTTCCGGAGTATCTGCCACTCCATCCATAATTCCCTCTACATATCCTTTAATGGAGGTAATGGGAGTTTTTAAATCATGGGAAATATTACTTACCAATTCCTTATTCTGCTTTTCCTTTTGCATCATCTCTTCCGTGGACTCCTTCAGCCTTAACCGCATATCCTCATAGCTGTGAAAAAGCTGAGTCATTTCATCCTTTGATTCTCTGCTGCTGTCCAAAGCATAATCAAAGTCTCCCCCGGCAATATGATTCATGGCAATATTCATCTCCCGAAGAGGAATAAACAGCTGTTTTCTAATCCACTGGGTTAAAAATAAGGCAGTAAGAGCAAGTATACTAACAATAAAGATAAATAAATAGGCCAGTAAATCCCTGGAAATAACACTATTTACCTTAGTCACAATAAAAATACTTCCCTTATCTTCATCGGGAAAAACAAAATCAATCTGTTTTACCAGCTTTTGCATATCGCTGTAATAATAGCCTGCATTGACTCCTTCATGAATTCCACCATAAACCGGAAGGCGATGCTGAATTTGTTTTGCCGCCACCTCATTTCCCGAAAAATAAATGGAATCCTCTTTGCGAACAATAATATAGGAAGAAGTTCCTTTTAAGTCATCATTAATCTGCAGTAAATATTTTTTATCCAAAAAACGGGAGGAATCCATTTCTACCTGTATCTGTAACCGATAAAACATCTCATCCGTCAGTTCTTCAAAGGAAGTAAGGGTATCGGACCACATGGTAAAATTCTCTACCTTAATTCCGTAATTCATCCCTTCCTTTTGTATTACCCGATAACTGAGAAGTAAAAAAGTAACGGCAGTAAGAATGACCGGTAAGGAAATAATACTAAGAAACATTACCCATAGTTTTGTCTTAAAATTCATCTTCACTTTCTCCTCTTATGCCTAGTGCAACGTTTTTAAATTAACTACACCATATGACATGCCTATTTTCCTGATAGCAAAGATTCAAAAAGCCTCAGCGTAGCCCGCTACGCCTACATTTTTTGAACTTCACTCT
>JAFXGR010000056.1 GCA_017520155.1 Lachnospiraceae bacterium | reverse complement strand
TTCCTCTATCTCTACAATGCTCATTCCAATAGTGGAAGAAGAAAAATACGAGGGATAAAAAATGCCTGCAGCCGTCATGGATTTGAGATGGAAGAAAAAAGAATCCATTATGTAGAAGGTTATCATGAAGATATTCCTCTTATTGCACAGCAGTTGAGTCGGCTAAGGGAAAAGGGGATTACCTTTAATAAGATTCTTTGTTCTGATGATTCCCTGGCCATGGGAGCCCTTCGCTTTGCTTATGATCAGGGAATTTCCGTTCCTGAAGAATTGGAAATTATCGGCTACGGAGAATCTATGCTGGTACATTGCTGTAATCCCGGTTTGACTTCAGTGGATACTAAAGAAGAAGTGATGTGCCGCAGACTGGTAGATACCTTGCTTCAGGTATTAGCGGGAGAAGAGCGGCCAAAGATTCAGGTTTACAGCGGAAAGCTGATTAAAAGAGGAACTACAAAAAATTCGGCAGCAGAGGGAATAGATTAAATTCTGAAGAATAATCACAAAAGCTAAAGAAGAAAAATAATAGTCATAGGGGGAAAAAGAATGAAAACATATGCAACCTATTTTCAAAATGATAAGGAAAAACCTTTGGTTTACGGAGAAATTAATTTAATTAATCCTAAAAGAAAACGATTACGGACAGAGGAAGAAAAAGAAGGTATTTTAGCAAAAACCGTAATTGCGGGATTTTGCGGAACAGACCATGAATTAATGAGGATGGGCAGTGAGGGCTTATTGGATAGTAAGTTTCCGGAAGGAGAAAAACGATTGATCAACGGGCATGAAGGGGTAGTATGGGTACCTTCTCAAAATCGTTTTGCCATTGTGTTGATTCGGGGAGGAAATGCTTATGATCCCACTCGCTATACCGAGGAAGAATCTTATTTTGAATATGGCTGCGATCAGGCTGACGGTTTGTTTTCCGACCATAATTATTATCATCCGGATATGCTGCTACCCATTCCGGAAGGCTTTGTTAAGGATGGTAAGCTGGCCCTTTCCTTTGCAAAAAAAATGGTATTTCCCGATCCTTACAGCTGTATGGTATTTCAGTTGGAGAGAATGGAGGATTTGGGAAGTGCCCATAACTTCAGAATTGAGATGGCAAAAAATAAATGTGGGGAAGAGGAAGCAAGAAAACTGGCTAAGGAGCATCTTTTTGATCGTACTGTGATTTTTGGTTTGGGAACAACAGGAATGTTCATTGGAGACTTAATTCGTCAAAATTATCCTCAGGCAAAGATTGTTTTTGTGGCCAGAAGTGAACAGGAAAGCCCCAAAATTTCTTTTGCCCTTAATACAGCAAAAGCAGATTATGTGCAAAGCTGTTTTGAGACAAAACAGCAGTTGGCGGATGCTATCTGTGAAAAACTGGGAGGAAAGGCTACCGTATTTTTGGGAACCTCAGGAAGTGAGGTAGAGCATGAAATTGCCTTTTCTTACGGAGTTCTTGGGTGTAACGGAATCTATAACAGCTTTTCTTTAGGACCTAAGGTAACCTTTGATACTATGCCCTTTGGCTTTAAAAATCATTTGATTTTATCCTCCATAAATTTCCGTCAGTCTCATATGGAAAAAGCAATACAGATTCTTGCCAAAAGCAGATATGATGAAATTGTGGAACTGATAGATAAAGAAGAGTTTATTAAAGATCCTATAGGTGCTTATGAGCATAAGATTTACTGTAAGGGAGCACCCATAAAAACTGCAGTTATTTGGAATGAAGAATATATTGACAAAAGTCGGTAAACAAAAAAATACAGATTACCCATGAAGAAAAAGAAGGACGGCGGATAAAATGAAAACCATAATAATAGAAAAACCGGGACAGATAAAAATAGTAGAAAACCCTATGCCAAAAAGAAAAGAAAATGAGGTTTTGTTAAAGATACGTTATTGCGGTATATGCGGTGCTGATGTGGCCAGCTATACAGGAAATCAGCCCTTTACCACTTATCCCAGAATACCTGGACATGAATTTTCGGCAGAAATTGCAGAAATAGATCCTAATCCTTATGGATTAAAGGTAGGAGATGTGGTAACAGCCAATCCCTATTTTAATTGTAACAGCTGCTATTCCTGTGAACGGGGATTTGTAAACTGCTGTACAGACAATCAAACTATGGGAGTACAACGGGACGGAAGTTTCTCAGAATATATTACCATGCCTATTGAGCGGATTATCCCGGGAAAAGGTCTTTCTGCCAAGGAACTGGCATTGATTGAGCCCTTTTCCATCAGCTATCATGCACTTTCCAGAGCCCATATAGAACCTACAGATACTGTTTTGGTAGTGGGAGCCGGTCCCATAGGACTTTTTGCCTTAATCAGTGCAAAGATGAGAGGAGCAACAGTTTATGTGGCAGATACCCTCCAGGGAAGGTTGGATATGGCACTGGAATATGGCGCCCATGGAGTAATTAATGTTTCGGAAAAAAATCTCATGGAGGCCATGGAAGAAATTACGGAAAAAAGAGGGTTTGATGTTTGTGTGGAAGCCTGCGGCCTTTCGGAAACCTTTTTAAATTGTATTGATGCAGTGTGCTTTGCAGGAAAAATTATTTTAATCGGAAACGGAAAAAAGGAAACCACCTTTTTACACTCAGTATTATTGAAAAAAGAATTAAATGTCTTTGGAAGCAGAAATGCCTACACCAAAGATTTTAAGGCATTGATTCAGCTGGTTTCACAAGGCAAGGTGGATTTAGAGAAGATGATCAGTAAAATTTATCCTGCACAGGAGGCGGCAGAGGCCTTTGAAGCATTAGTAAATAATGATGGAAGCTTAAAAAAAGTATTGCTTGAAATGTAAAGAAATTTTGGGGGAAGAACATGATTATTGATGCACATTTACATCTGTGGAAAAAACAGCAGGGAATGGTGAATGGGAAGCCGGTATATGATATAGGAGGAGGAAGAAGTGATTTTGGAGGAGAGATTCGCCAGATGCTTCCCCCTTATATGACAGACGGCTGTAATTCGTCAGAGCGACTCATTGCCAATATGGATTATGCCAGAGTACAAGGAGCAGTAGTAACCCAAGAATATATTGACGGAAATCAGGACAGCTACTTATTGGAATGTAAAAAGAAATATCAAAACAGGTTAAAAATCTGCAGTCTATATGAAGAGAATAACCATTATTTACTGGACGGTTTTGATGGAATTAAAGTATGTGCCGGCAGATTAACAAAAATTAAATTAAAAGAATTAAGTCATCTTTGTCATGAACTGGAAGAAAGAGGAATGTTTCTTTCCATCGATCTGGCCGAGTCAGATACACAGGTTCAGGAGATGAAACAGCTGATTAAGGAATGTCCTGAGTTAAGAATTGCCATTGGTCATTTTGGGATGGTAAATCGTAAAGGATGGGAATCCCAGATAGAGCTTGCCTGTCATAAAAATGTTTTTATTGAAAGTGGGGGAATTACCTGGCTTTTTCATGAAGAATTTTATCCCTATCCCTCAGCCATTGATGCCATAGTAAAGGCAAAAGAAATTTGCGGGATAGAGAAGCTTATGTGGGGTAGTGATTATCCAAGAACCATGACGGCCATAACCTACCTTATGTCACGTGATTTTGTAGAAAAATCTGAAAAGCTTACGGAAGAGGAAAAGCACCTATTTTTAGGAGAAAATGCAAGGCAGTTTTACAAATTTGAACACCTGCCTCAAATCCCCTATACCTTGAATATGGTGGAATAAATAAAGGATGAGAATATTCTCATCCTTTATTTTGAGCTAATATGAAATTGATAAAGTTTTCCACTGCAGAATTCTCTTTTAGGGTATGGTAGGAATACACAAAGCCCACCTCACGTTTGGGAACCTCTGCTCCCAAGGAGATTTCCAACAATTCTTTTTTCTCTAATTCAGGGTGAATAAATTCCTTAATCACACAGGCAACCCCCAAATCTATTTTTGCAAATTCAATAAGAAGGTCCATATTCCCCACTTCCATAATTTCTGTAGGTTCCATATTTTCTTCCTGAAGATACTGTTCCACATATTTTCTGCTGATATTTTCACTGTCCAGCATCATAAAGGTTGCATTTTTCAAGGCTTCTCTAGGGCTTACGCCTTCTCTTACCCTTAAATTTTCCAAATAACTTTTGGTAGTAACAAAGGTATCCTGAATACTCATTAGGGGAGTAGACTGAAATCCCCGCAGCTTTTTGGGGAGACCGATAAGGCCGATATCAATGCTGTGATTTTCCAGACCATGGAGTGTTTCCGAAGAGGATTGGCACAGGATTTTAATTTTAATATGGGGATTTTCCTTTTTAAACTGACTAAGTGAGGGGAGAAGCAAAAATTTACACAAGGTGGTACTGACCCCAATGGAAAGATGACCAATTCCTAACTCATTCATTTTTTTGATTCGATCTTCTCCGTTTTGGATACAAATAAAGGCTGATTTTACCTGTTCATAAAGATACTCTCCCTCCGCAGTCAAGGTAACCCCTCTGGAATTGCGGATAAAAAGTGTAGTATCCAAATTAGACTCCAGTCGGGAAATTGCCTTGGAAATTGCCGGCTGACTAATATACAGTTCCTTTGCTGCAGCAGAAATATTTTTACAGTTGGCTACGGTATAAAAAATAAAATATAAATTTAAATTTGCTTCCATAAATAACTCCCTTATATGATAAACCTATAAAACCCTAAACTGCAGGGAATAGCTGTCATAACTATAAATTATAACAGGAAGTGATAAAAAGCAAGATAAATATAATTCCAGTATTGAAAAAGGACAATTGGCATATATTTTTAGTAGGAAATATGATAATATATAGCTACTTTCTCATGAGAAAAATGAGGAAGTAATACAAAGGAGGAAAAGTAAATGAGACAAAGAACAAAAAGATTTCTTTCTTACGTTTTAACCGGAGCATTGGCTTTGGGAATTTGGTCCTCTCAGCCTGCAGTGGCAGAGGCTAAAGAAGAAGGAAGTGTAGCCATTTTATACACCAATGACGTACATACTTATATTGATAATCCTTTAAGTTATGATGTCATTGCTTCATTAAAGGATCAGCTGGAAGATTCTTATGAGTCTGTTATTCTTGTTGATGCTGGAGATCATATCCAGGGTACAGCTTATGGATCCATGGATAAAGGAAAAACAATTATTGAGTTAATGAATGCAGCAGATTATGATCTGGCTACTTTAGGAAACCATGAATTTGATTACGGAATGGAAGGCTGTATTGCCATTAGGGAATGGGCAAAATATCCTTATGTATCCAGTAACTTTTATCATGAAAAGGATGGCGTAAGAGGAGAAAATGTACTGGACAGCTATGAAATTTTTGAAGCCGGTGAGGAAAAAATTGCTTTTGTAGGTATTACAACACCGGAATCTTTCACCAAGTCAACTCCTGCTTATTTCCAGGATGAGGCAGGAAATTATATCTATGGTATTGGTGCAGGTGAGGATGGAAGTGACCTTCAGGCAGATCTTCAGATTGCTATTGATGCTGCAAAAAAAGAAGGAGCAACAAAAGTAATTGCTCTCGGTCATTTAGGGGATGATCCTTCCTCTAAGCCTTGGACCAGTGAAGAAACTATTGCAGGAGTTTCCGGTTTGGATGCCTTTATTGACGGACACTCTCACAGTACGGTGGAAGCTTCCCTGGTAAAAGATAAAGAGGGAAAAGAGGTATTACTGACACAAACAGGATATTATTTCGGAACTATTGGTTTAATGACCATCGATACTACAGGTGCCATAAAGACAGAATTACTGGAAGCGGAAGAAATTCTTGAACCGGTATTAAATGATGCAGGTGAACAGGAAGTAGATGAAGACGGGAATCCTGTGACGGAAGTAGTAGGCTATACCATTACCAGTGAGCTTGCTCCTTATTTGACTTATAGCAGTGATAAAGAGGTTCAGGCACTAAAAGAAAAATGGATTGGTGAGATCGATACAAAGTTAGGGGAAGTAATTGGTAAAACAGAGCTTACCTTTGACAATTATGACGGAGAAACACGTCTGGTAAGAAGTCAGGAAACAAATACCGGTGATTTTGCAGCAGATGCCTTATATTATCTTTTCGATAATATGGATCTTGATGTGGATATTGCCATTATGAACGGTGGCGGTATTCGTAACAAAGCAATTACCGGAGACATTACTTATAAAGTTTGTAAAGAAATTCATACCTTTGGTAACGTTGCCTGCTTACAGACAGTAACAGGTCAGCAGCTTTTGGACGCTTTGGAATGGGGAGCCAGAACAGCAGGAACAGGTGAAGAAAACGGTGGTTTCCTTCATGTATCCGGTATGACTTATAAAATTGATGGTGAGTGGCCAGAGTCTACACAGGTAGATGACAAGGGCGTATGGATTGGCGCTCCTACCGGTGGTTACCGTGTACATGATGTACAGATTTATAATAAAGAAACAAATGCTTATGAGCCTTTAGAACTTAATGCAAAATACAATATGGCAGGCTACAATTATACTCTCCGTGATTTAGGAGACGGATTTAATATGTTCAGTTCTGCTGTAAATATTTTAGATTACGTAATGGAAGACTACATGGTACTTGCTAACTATGTTAAGGGATTTGAAAATGGTGCTGTGGAAGCCTCCAATTCTCCTTTACTGGCAAAATATCCTAATATGCTCTTAGATTACAGTACTACAGATGGTTCCGGACGTATTGTTTTGGAAGAAGCAGTAAGAGAAGAAGTAAAGGAAGAAGAACAGGAAGTAGTTCAGACTCCGGAAACTGAAGAAGAAGTGGTGGAAGAAGCTCCTATTGCTGAAGAAAAAAATAATAATACAATAGTATATGTGGTATTAATTTGTGCACTGGCAGTGATCATTATTG
This sequence comes from Lachnospiraceae bacterium, assembly GCA_017520155.1. Classification (GTDB taxonomy): domain Bacteria; phylum Bacillota; class Clostridia; order Lachnospirales; family Lachnospiraceae; genus SFDP01. The sequence continues at coordinate 5,280 of JAFXGR010000056.1, read as the reverse complement.
CTTTTGCCGCAAAAAAGAATAAAAAGAATTAATTTCTTTTTAGATAAATGTTTGAATTAGTCATGAAAAAACCGAAGGAATTTTGTTCCTTCGGTTTTTTCTATGTCATGATATCAGGTTCAAAAGTCCATCAAAGAATTTTGATATGTGCATAATAATTGAATTGGATTTTGACACTGATATCATATCATAACTTAGAATTATATGTTGCATAAATAACATGTATTGTTTTTATAGACTGTAAAATGATATAATGAGTGAAATGAAAATGAAGTTATATGATAATAAAGGGAGGTTGTCATTATGGGAATGACTATGACACAAAAAATACTGGCAGCACATGCCGGTCTGGAAAGGGTTGTGGCCGGTCAGCTGATAGAGGCTGATTTGGATCTTGTATTAGGGAATGATATTACCAGCCCCGTGGCTATCCGTGAGATGGAAAAAATGAAGGTTGATGGTGTTTTTCATAAAGATAAAATTGCTTTGGTACCGGATCATTTTGTTCCCAATAAGGATATTAAGTCTGCAGAACACTGTAAATGTGTAAGAGAATTTGCTCTTCGTAATGAGATTACCAATTATTTTGAGGTAGGAGAAATGGGAATTGAGCATGCCCTCTTACCGGAAAAAGGATTAACCGTTGCAGGAGATGTAATTATCGGGGCAGACTCCCATACCTGTACTTATGGAGCACTGGGTGCATTTTCTACCGGTGTAGGAAGTACAGACATGGCAGCGGGAATGGCAACAGGCAAGGCTTGGTTTAAGGTACCTGCAGCAATTAAGTTTAATCTGGTAGGAAAGCCTTCTTCTTGGGTAAGCGGAAAGGATGTTATTTTACATATTATCGGTATGATCGGAGTAGACGGTGCCTTGTATCGCTCCATGGAATTTGTGGGAGAAGGAATTAAGCATCTTACCATGGATGATCGTTTTACCATCGCCAATATGGCCATTGAAGCAGGCGGAAAAAATGGTATTTTCCCTGTAGATGATTTGGCCATTGCTTATATGAAAGAGCATTCCAAAAGAAACTTTACTGTTTATGAAGCAGATGAAGATGCTGAGTATGAAGAAGAATACACCATAGATTTATCTACATTAAGGCCAACCATTGCCTTTCCTCATCTTCCGGAAAATACAAAAACAATTGATGAGGTAACCGAGGATATTAAGGTGGATCAGGTTGTGATCGGCTCTTGTACAAACGGTCGTCTTGATGATCTTCGCTGTGCAGCCAAGGTATTAAAGGGGCGTCATGTGAAAAAAGGTCTTCGCTGTATTATCATTCCGGCTACTCAGGCAATTTATTTGCAGGCAATGGAAGAAGGGTTAATTAAGATATTTATTGAAGCAGGAGCAGTGGTAAGTACACCTACCTGCGGACCTTGCCTTGGAGGGTATATGGGTATCCTGGCGGAAAAGGAACGCTGCGTATCCACCACTAACCGTAACTTTGTGGGACGTATGGGACATATTACCAGTGAAATCTATCTGGCCAGCCCTGCAGTTGCAGCAGCCAGTGCAGTAGCCGGTGTAATTTCCTGGCCTGAACGTTTATAAAAAGGCTAAAGGATAATAAAGGAAAAATTTTGTGTTTTTTCGCAAAAAACAGATTGGAGTTAAAAGATGAAGAAAGCAAATGGATATGTTTTTAAATATGGAGACAATGTGGATACGGATGTAATTATTCCGGCACGTTATCTGAATTCCTCAGATCCTGCAGAGCTGGCAACTCATTGTATGGAGGATATTGATAAAGAGTTTATAAACAAGGTGAAAAAAGGAGATATTATGGTGGCCAACAAAAATTTCGGCTGCGGTTCATCCAGAGAGCATGCTCCTATTGCCATAAAAGCGGCAGGTATTGATTGTGTTATTGCAGAAACCTTTGCCAGAATTTTTTATCGTAATGCAATTAATATTGGTCTGCCCATTATTGAATGTCCTGAGGCTGCAAAAGAAATTGAGGCAGGAGATCAGGTGGAAGTAGATTTTGACAACGGTACAATCAAAAATATTACTCAGGGAAAAGAATATAAGGGGCAGGCATTTCCTCCCTTTATGCAAAAAATTATTGCCTGTGAGGGACTGGTTAATTATATTAATCAAAAGAAAGAAGGTTAAAAGTACCCTTAATGGGGCTCTGTTTTCTCCTCTTTTTTCTTTAGAAATAATCAAGGAAAGATTGTGCCATGGTGTGGATTCATGGTATGATAGAAAAAAGCCTTGTGCAGGTTAACAGGCTTTTTGCTAAGGCAAAGGGAGGAAGAGTTATGAGTAAAGTTATTACCATTAGTCGTGAATATGGTGCAGGTGGTCACTCCATCGGTTTAAAGGTTGCACAGCAGCTGGGGATCCCTCTTTATGATAAAGAAATTATGGAGGAAACAGCAAAGGCCAGCGGCTTTGATCTTGAAATGGTTGAAAATGAGGAAGAGGATGTTTCTAAACGAAGCTCAATTATGAAAAGTATTTGTGCTGTTTCCAGTAATTATTATTTTGACACCCAGGATACCATTCATGATGTACAAAAAGTCATTATTCAGAATATGGCAAAAAAAGGGCCCTGTATCATCATTGGCCGGTGTGCTGATGAAGTATTAAGAGAAGCAGGTATTGAAAGCTTTAATGTATTTATTCATGCAGATGATGTTCATCGCGCCGTACGTGTAAGTCAGATTATCGGAAGTGATAATGCCACGGAAATTCAAAAGCTGATGACGAAAAAGGATAATAAGCGACATAATTATTATCACCATTACACAAAGAAAAAATGGGGAGACGGAAGGAATTATCACCTTACCTTAGACAGTGGTGTTCTAGGGTATGATCTTTGCGTTAAGCTCATTGTGGATGCAGTAAAGGGAAGTGAATAAAATACTTTAAAGTTTTAATACGATAAAATTGTAAATTATTAAAATTTTACAGTTGACAATTAAAAGATAACTGTTATAATCAATTTAGTTGCATAACGAGTCAGAAGAAGGCTGCAGGAGAGCGATTATTCTTTTAAAAGCTTGGCTGCAGTTGGATGACACACTGGAGAATCCCCATTGGGGTGCCGAAGGTGAAAGTAGATAAGGTATCTTATCTGCGAAACTCTCAGGCCAAAGGACAGTGATAAGAAAGAGGAAGTTCTTGTGATACTTAATTTGTTAAGGAATCAAAGGATATTTTTCTGTAGCTTATTGCCCTGGGTTTTTCCGGGGCTTTTTCTTTTGTAAAGTGTTCTTTCCATGGAATCTATGGATGACGAAGGTATGCAATGAGAAAACAAAAGGAAAAAGAGGAGAAAGAAGAATATGTTAGACATTATTACTTCAGTAAATGGTAAGATTAATGGTTTTGTATGGGGACCGGTGATGTTGGTTTTACTTGTGGGAACCGGTGTATACCTTACCATTCGTACAGGAGGAATTCAGGTTCGTTATTTTGGATTCATTTTAAAAAATACCATTGGTTCCCTATTTGCAAAAAAAGGAAAAGATCACGGAGCTAATTTGTCTCCCTTTCAGGCAGTTAGTACTGCCATGGCGGCAACTGTAGGAACAGGAAATATTGCCGGAGTTACAGGAGCTATTTTCATAGGAGGCCCGGGAGCAGTATTTTGGATGTGGGTATCCGCCTTCTTTGGAATGTGTACGAAATATTCTGAAATTGCCTTGGCGATGAAATATCGTGTTAAGGATGAAAATGGTGTTTATAAGGGTGGACCCATGTATTACATAGAAAATGGTCTTGGAAAAAACTGGAAATGGCTGGCCGTAATTTTTGCCATTCTTGGGGGTCTTGCTTCCTTTGGTATCGGAAATATTGCCCAGTCAAACGAAATTGCAGGAGCCATGGAAAGCTTAATGGGAATTAATCCCATGATTACAGGAATTATTCTTGCAGTAATTGTAGCCATCGTTATTTTAGGTGGTGTACAAAGAATCGGTCAGGTTACTTCCTTACTGGTACCTTTTATGGCTTGCTTTTATATTTTAGCAGGAATTGCCGTAATTCTTCTTCGTATTACTCATGTACCTGCAGCTTTAGCTCAGATTTTTACTTCTGCCTTCAGCTTTGAAGCAGTAGGAGGAGGAGTGATGGGATATGCCATTATGGTAGCTATGCGTCAGGGATTTGCCCGTGGTGTATTTTCTAATGAAGCAGGTCTTGGTTCTGCTCCCATTGCTCATGCAACCTCTTCCACAGAAGAGCCCGCAGAACAGGCCATCTGGGGGGTATTTGAAGTATTTGTAGATACCATTATTATTTGTACCATTACCGCAATGACCATTCTTTTATCCGGCTTAGAACTGGGAGCAGACGCTTTATCCAATTATGCTTCCAACGGTGCTGCAGCAGCGGCAGCCTTTAATCAGGTTCTTCCCGGAGTAATCGGCGGTAAGATTTTGGAGATCTGTCTTTTATTCTTTGCTCTTTCCACTATCCTTAGCTGGAGCTACTATGGCGAAAGATGCTTTGGTTATCTCACCGGCGGAAATAAAGCAGTAGACATGATTTATAAAGGAATCTTTATTGTAGTTGTTGTATTTGGAGCAATCGGCTCAGGTACCTTAATGTGGGATATTTCCGACACCTTAAACGGTATGATGGCAATTCCTAACCTGGTGGCATTACTTGCCTTATCCGGTGTTACCGTATCAATTACAAAGGATTATTTTAAAAATAAAAAATAAGGATTTTGTAAAGGGAGCAGATCTTAGGGTCTGTTCCCTTTTTTACGCTAATACTTTAATCCCACTGCCTTAGTTTAAAATGTTAGTGAAAATTGTTATCAAACATGATAGAATGAATTAGCTAAAAAGCCCATTAAAGATTTTTAATATTATAATAGATAAATCAATATGGGAATGTTTTTAGATACCCTTTTTATAATTTACCGATTATACATAAGCAAGATTATTGAAACTGGGATTTTGTGAAAGTGGATAACAGATAATAGGATAAGGACAAAATATAGAATAAAAGGAAAAGTGAAAATGAGATTAATCAAATTATTATGTTTTCTCCTGTTCATCTGCACCTGTCTTGGATGTAGCAGTACCGGGCAGGTAGAGAAACAGGAAGAAAGAAAAGAAGAGGTACTTTCTGATGAAAAGATAGATACAAAGCTTACCCTAAAGGAAGAAGAAACGGGAGTCAGCTTTATTTATGGAAATGAAAACAGTGTGGAAGGTGAGTCTGCATACTATGAGATTAACCAGCTACCTTTTCCCACCTTTTGGGGAGGGGAGGCATATTCGGTAATTACCCCCGAGGGAGACC
>JAFXGR010000055.1 GCA_017520155.1 Lachnospiraceae bacterium | reverse complement strand
TGTATTTGCAAAGAATAGTGAAGGCAAGAGGGTTCATAAGCAGTTAGAGGTTGATTTTGTAGTGAACCAAGGCAGTCAGAGATATTATATTCAGGTAGCTTATGATATGACTTCTGAGGAAAAGCAGACACAGGAACTTAACTCACTCCGCAATATTCCGGATTCATTTAAGAAGATTGTGATAGTGAATGGAACGAAAAAGCCTTGGAGAAATGAGGAAGGTTTTGTGATTATGGGCATGAAATATTTTCTGCTCAATGCGGATAGTTTGGAGTTTTAGACTTCAAACTATCCAAAATTATGGAAAGATTTTCTATTATGCTATCTTTTTCAAATTTAGCAGCCAGATAGTAAGTATCATAGTCTCCCGCTTTGCAGTATTCGAAATTGTAGGTAGTGCAATCTTATTGCTCATTAGTAAGTGGGAGAGAGGGGGTTCTCAAAGTTAAAGAGACTAATTACAAACTCACGCTTACCTTACTTCCAATACGAAGATCAAAGATTTATTGGAGGTACTATTATGGCTCAGAACTTAACTTACACCCAATACGGTGATTATTATATCCCTGACATCAGATTGGCACACACGGGAATGCCGACACTCGGCAAATACGGTAGGATGCGCAGAGCATTTCTTGAACAGAACGAACCGATGATTTTCAACGATATGATCTTGAGCGAAACGCTGTTTCCACACCTGTGGGAAGTACAGCAGACTTGTGAGAAGCGAAAGGAGTTGCTGATGGAGGAATTGTTGGAGAAGAATACAGCTCCAGACAAGGCAACACAACAGCTTGAGTGGGTAGCGCACATAAATAGCCTGAAAGCACAGGCGGAAGAATTAGTTGTTTCAGAGCTGATCTACTGTTAAATCGCATAACCTATATCAATGGGAGTATCGCTCAATGCTGTAAAATCAGTTTAATTTTGGTATCATTGGAGCGATGCTTCTTCTTCTAACAAAAAAATCCATCCCAAAGAGCCTATCATAGAATGAGTACTGAATTTGTGCTTTGCTTACACCTGTCCATGGATAGCTACAAACTCTTTTATCCTTCCAGAAATGAAGATTATATATTGAAAAAATGAGAAGACAATGTATAATAGCCATTAGTTAGCGGCAACTAACCAGTATGAATGTAATTGAAACGAAGTGGGGAAGAACATGTCATCGCAAGCACAAAATATGAATATATTATATCGTGATTTGTTCACAAATTCTCCGAAGACGGTGATTGCAGTAGTCCAGAACGAATTTGCAGAAATCTATCGGTGTTCTGGGAGAAACCTACGGGTGCTGAATATGAAGTGATTTTGATTCGCGAAAATTTGGGATATTAACTCACTTTCTATACGAGTGAGTTCAACTAGTACGTCATTGTATTTCTTCATATTGCAAACTATAATTTGCTTGTAAGCTTACAAAAATATTTGTAAAAGAGGAATAAGGATGGAATTAGGAAATAAAATTAAGACTCTTCGTTTGAAGGCAGGGTTAACGCAAGAAAAGCTTGCAGATGAATTAAATGTTAGTTTCCAAACCGTATCAAAGTGGGAAAATAATGTGTGTGCTCCTGACATTTCAATGTTGCCAAAGTTGTCTGTGTTCTTTGGTGTGACAATTGATGAACTTTTTAATTTGACAAATACACAAAAACTTTCTCGCATTGAAAATATGTTGGATATGGAACATGAACTTCCACACAACACATTTGTGGAAACGATAGATTTTTTAAAAGAACAATTAGATGTGCATGAAGATAAGGGAAAAATTTATGGAATGATTGCACATGTGTACCATCACCGTGTAGTAAGTGATTGTGATAAAGTGGCGGTATATGCGAAAAAAGCGATGAGAGAGAAGCCGGAAGTGAAGGATTGTCAGTGGCTTTTGAACAAAGCGGAGGGAGCAGTAGTTGCAGATTGGAACTTCGCAAATCATTTGAAAACAATTCGTTTTTTCACAGAACAGGTGGATAAGTTTCCGGAGATAGCTAGAAACTATTTATATTTGATGGATAATCTTCTTGGAGATAATCGTACAGAAGAAACCAAAAAATATTTAGACATCTATCGTAATATGGAAGGACATAAGGACTATTTGGTGCCATATTATGAGGCGCTGATTGCAACTGCCGAACATAATGTTACTTTGGCTGAACAAAAGATTGAAGAAATCGAAACATGTTATCCTGAAAATGAGGGAGCAATGTTTGCCATTGCAGATTATTATGCTAGCCAGTGTCGCTATGACGAAGCAATTGAGTATTATGAAAAGTGCTATAAGATGGACGAAAAACCAAGATATTATGATCCTTTACATGGAATTGCACTCATCTATGAGATTCAAGGTAATTACGAAAAAGCGGTAAATACTTATGATAGAATTCTTGAAAATTTAAAAGAGGAATGGAATTTTAGCGAGGGTGAACCGGTAAATGTGATTTTGAAGGAAAAGCAGAGATTGATGGAATTAATTGTGAGAACTTAGAAGAAATAAAAGTAACGCTTTCAAGAAATGAAAAAAAATATGTTTTCGAAAGTGAACTATTGCATATACTATTTAGAGACAGTATAATAAATGCAATAAAGCGGTTTCGAAAAATAAAAAATATTTAAGTTTTTAAAGCGGATGACTATTTATGAAGACAATTACAAGAACAAAATATCTCAACAGAATAGTAGAATTGAACGGAACTCCAGACATCAAGATTATTACAGGCATTCGTCGTTCCGGTAAATCTAAATTGATGCAGGCATACATTGAGTATCTAAAGAGTCATTTTGAAAACATTAACATTATATTCATTGATTTTATGGATTTAGCGTTTGAAGAAATCAAGGAATATCATGCATTACATGCTTATGTTGAAAATCATTATCAGGCTGGAAAAACGAACTACTTGTTTGTAGATGAGGTTCAGATGTGTCCAAAGTTTGAGTTGGCAATTAACAGTCTTTATTCTAAAGGGAAATACGATATTTATGTAACAGGTTCCAATACTTTTTTATTAAGTGCAGATTTGGGTACTCTTTTTACTGGACGTTACATTGAAATTCATGTATTCCCATTCAGTTTTCAGGAGTATTACCAGTATAATGATGGAGTCAGCGATAAGGATAAACTGTTCGATGAATATTCTACTAAGGGCGGTTTGGCAGGGTCGTACGTATACAAAACAGAAAAAGACAGATCAAACTATGTCAAAGAAGTTTATGAAACGATTGTTACGAGAGATTTGGTGCAGAAATATGCGTTACCAGATACATGGGTTTTGCAACGCTTAAGTGAGTTCCTCATGGATAATATTAGCAATCTAACATCACCTAATAAGGTTAGTCAATTGTTGACCGCAAATGAGACTCCGACTAATCATGTAACCGTTGGAAAGTATATCAAGTATTTATGTAATGCTTTTGTGTTTTATGATATTAAGAGATATGACATTCGAGGTAAGAAATACCTTGAAAGTTCTGAAAAGTTCTATTTGTGCGATACAGGTATTCGATATGCTATCCTTGGAAGCAGGAATATGGATTATGGTAGAGTTTATGAGAATATTGTATGCATTGAACTTCTTCGTCGGGGATATGATGTTTACGTTGGAAAACTTTATCAGAAAGAAATTGATTTTGTAGCTCAAAGGGGTAGTGAGAAAATTTACATTCAAGTTAGTGACAATATTTCTGGGAAAGAAACTTTTGAGAGAGAAACTTCTCCGTTGCTTCAAATTCGAGATGCTTATCCCAAAATGATTATTGCTCGCACTAAACATCCGAAATACAGCTATGAAGGAATTGAAATTTATGATATAGCTGACTGGTTGCTACGAGAATAAAAAGCAGAGATTAGTTATGAGAACTTAGAAGAAATTCTAAGTTCTTTTTTTGTAAAGAAGAGACGTAATGATTTGATAAATAAGTATTGATTCTCTCGCCACGTCACGGTTTAGGATGGAGCTGAAAGGAGGCACTGAGACGGCTGGTAGAAAGGTCTGTGATTTTCTGCCTGGAATTACCTCATAAATTTTATCATAAAATGAGAAATCTCATTTTCGTTTTTCTATTTTTATGATACACTTGACGTGGTATAAATCTCCTTGGAGATTAATTGTTTTATATCAATGCTGTCAAGGTAATTACAATAAGAACAAAGGAAAAAGGTTACTATTCACGGCCGTATCAGTCACTTGCTGATTGATATGAGAGAAGGATGTATAAATAAAAAAAGACTAAAGAGGGAAAAGGATGAAAGCAGATAATATTAGAAAAATTACAGTGATTTTTCTTTTGGCCGTAACAGCTTTTTTGTTAAGTACAACAGGAATCTTATACTCGGCAGATAAAGCAGTGGCAGACTGGTGGTACCAAAGACCAGGAAAAACAAATGCACAAATAAAGATTATTGGAATTGATGAGAAAACCTTGCAGGCATATGGCGATATGAAAACATGGGATCGGGGAATCTGGGCAGATTTATTAGAGTTTTTGTACAGAGAGAAGGAATATGTGCCTATGGCCACCATCTTTGATATTATGTTTATTGGAGAAGTGGAAAAGGAAACAGACCAGAGATTTGCCGAAAACTGTAAAAAGGCAGGAAATGTAGTTACTGCAGTTAATACCGTCTATGAAACACTGGTAACAAAGAAGCAGCAAGGGCTTGTGGTAGAGGAAAAGCATATTGGTATGGTGGAGTATCCCTATGAGTCCTTGAGGGAAGCCTCTTACTACGGATATGCCAACACTCTTCAGGATCGGGATGGATATATCAGAAATGCTACCACAACAGTAAGTTATGAGGGAGAAGAAATTGATTCTCTGGCTCTTAAGGCATATCGTTTATACTGTGAGTCTGAGGGAATTGATCCAAAGCTGCCACAGACATATGAAGGAAATAAATTTGGTTTTACATACAGTGGGCAAAGTGGGGCTTATGAGATTCTTTCTTTGGTAGATGTTCTGGAGGGGAAAGTCCCTGTACAGGCATTTTCCCATTGTATGGTTTTTGTGGGAGCTTATGCACCGGGTATGCAGGATGCCTACAATGTAGCCATACAAAAAGGAAGTCAGATGTATGGAGTGGAAATTCATGCAAATATTTTGGAGGCCTTAATAGAAGGCAAGACCAATCAGCCAGTTTCAAAAATTATCTTTGGTTTTGCAGCAGTGGTGGTAGTAACAGCATTCTCTTTTTTCTGTTACAAGAGTAAATCTATTGTCCTTTCCTTAATTGTTTTGTTTTTGACCATAGGAGCTAACTTTGGTCTTGGAAAATTCCTTTATCAGCAGGGACAGGTAATGAATCTTATGGTATTGCCCGGGGTACTTACAGTGACGTTTCTTTATTTTTTAGCAGAAGGATATGTGGCAGAAAGTATTCGAAGAAAAAAGGTGGTATCGGCATTTAAGAAGTATGTAGCACCTCAGGTCGTAGATGAAATCTCAAAGCAAGGAGACTTTAAAATCGTTCTGGGAGGAGAAAGCAGAGAGGTAGCAGTTTTATTTGTGGATATTCGTGGTTTTACCCCCATGTCTGAAAGCTTGGAACCTCAGCAGGTTGTGGAAATATTAAATGAGTATTTACAATTAACGACGGAATCCATTTTTAAAAATGGTGGAACTTTGGATAAGTTTATTGGAGATGCTGCCATGGCGGTATTCAATGCACCCTTTGATTTGGAGGACTATATTTATAAAGCTGTTTGTACTGCCAGAGATATTGCAGCAGGCAGCCAACAATTGGAGGAACGTTTGATAAAGCGTTTTGGAAAAACCATAAGCTTTGGCATAGGTGTGAATTGTGGCAGAGCCGTTGTAGGCAACATAGGCTGTGATTTCAGAATGGACTATACGGCCATAGGGGATACAGTAAACACGGCGGCAAGACTGGAAAGTAATGCTAAAAAAGGACAGATTCTCATTAGTGAACAGGTATATGAGGCCGTGAAGGAACGTGTGGAGGTAACAGAAATTGGAGAAATTCCATTGAAGGGAAAAACTAAAGGAGTCTTTGTTTATCAATTAGATAAAGTAAAATAAATAAGGCTTAGAAATTTATAAAGGGATAAAATAAAAATTAACAGATAGGATAAAAAGATGAGAAAAATATCGATAATACCTCAAAGAGAGAAGATAGAAGAGAGTATAAGATTAAGTGAGAGATATCAGGCGAATTTTGAATATAATGATTTCGTTTTACCCTCAGTACTGGACGATGAGAAAAAACAGAGAGAGATAATTGAGTTTTATAAAAGGATAGACAGAGACAGAAGTCAGGATACCATGCATGGAGCTTTTTTTGATATAACTTTGCACAGCATGGATGATAGAATACGTAAGGTGTCAGAGGAGAGAGTACGTCAGTCTATGGACATTGCAAAGGAATTGGGGATACGAGGTGTGGTATTTCATACCAACATGATTGCCAATTTTAAAGAACCTGGGTATATGAAAAACTGGGTAGATACCAATGCAGCTTTTTACAGGAAAATGGGAGAGGAATACCCGGGAATCCATATTTTTGTGGAGAATATTTTTGATTTTGATCCGGATATGATTTGTCAGCTGGCAAAACAAATGGAAGGAGAGCCTTATTTTGGGATTTGTCTGGATTATGCCCATGCCACTATTTCCAGAGTGGAAGCACCGGAATGGTTTGAGAAGTTAAAGCCTTATATCAAACATATGCACATCAATGATAATGATCTGAAAAGTGATCTTCATCAAGCTCTGGGGACAGGAAAAATAGAATATGGAATCTTTAATAAACTTGTAAAGGACTCTGGGATAGAACCTACGGTTTTGATAGAGGTAAATGGTCTGGAGCAGCAGAAAGCTTCCCTTGTCTATATGGAAAAAAATAAGATTTATCCTTTTTAAGTTAATCTGTAGGATAAGAAGGAGAGTTTAACCATATTGGATACAGCTTAAAGGCTGTGCTTAATAAAAGGATGGAGGCAGATATGCCAATACGAAACGATGAGAAATTTGTTGAGAAGCATTTTTTCTTAAGTGTAATAATTACCTTTTTAACTGTGCTTTGTTTATTGACAGGTCTATTGTATCTATCATCTACAATACCAAAAGGAGCCATCAGAAAAAATCTTTTGGAATCAATTTCCTATTTGGAAGAGAATGAGGATGAGTTTTATTATATTTTAGAGAATAATCCAAGAACATTAATTGATAATTATGCAGATACTATTGAATTTAATATTATGTATTCAGTGAGTGAGAAGAGACCCTTGGAAAATATTCTGATTTCTTCTTTTTATTCAGATAACAGAAATCCAAGCTATGAGATGATTTCAATTTTAAAAGAAGGTATAGTAAAGGAGAAGCAGCCGGATACCATTTATGACAGATACTGGCATGGAATACAGATGGTAGTAAGACCTTTATTTCTTTTCTTTGGACTAAAGCAGATCAGAGTTATCATGGTTAGTGTACTGCTTCTGTTATTATTGTTCTTAATGATAAGATTATGGAAAAAAAAGCAAAGAACCCTTTCCTGTTCTTTATTGGTAGCTGCGGCAATGGTCTCTTATCCCATGATTGGAATGTGTATGGAATATATCCCCACCTTTCTTATTATGTTTGCCGCATGTTTTGTCTGTGTTCGATATTATACAAGCAGAAAAATGGTGGCAATCAGTCTGATGGTCAGCGGTATATGTTGTGGTTTTTTTGATATTTTAACAACAGAAACAGTAGCCTTGGTTCTTCCCTTGGCCATAGTATTTTGTCTTAGGGAGCAGAACATAGGACTGGAAGGCTTGAAGAAGGAAGTGAGTTTTCTTTTCTTAAGCGGAGGGATTTGGGCAATAGGATATCTGGGGGTTTTTATAAGTAAATGGTGTTTTTCCAGTCTATACCTTAAGACAAATCGTTTTACCATGGCTCTATCGATGATGCTTTACCGTCAGCAAGGTGTTGTAGCAACAAAAAGCCAAAGTGGGCTATCACAGCCTGTAGAGGCACTGGCAAAAAATTTCAGACTGCTGCTGGGATTTCCTCTTAAGATGGAAGAAGCTGAGGTCTTGTTAGTTACCATAGCTATAACAGGTATGATTTCCTGTGTTGTATACTTATATCGAAAAACGGGAAAAGAATGTATTCTATCTATCTTACTTGGAATATTGGCACTGGTTCCCGTGGCACGAATTTTATTTTTACATAGTCATTCTTATCAGCATAGCTACTTTACCTATAGAGCTTTGTTTGCTACAATTGTATGTCTGGTTACTGCAGTTGAAAAGGTAATAGATTGGGATTTATTAAAAAGGGAAGATAGGGGTTTGGCGAAAAGAAGAAAGGGGAGAGAAAGATGGATGTAGTAAAAGAAAGAAAAAAACGGTTAATGGTCTGGCTTCTTATTTTGGGGCTTTGTTTTGGGCAGCAGGGAGGACAGGTTTTGGCCACGGAAGGCACGGGAACAGAAGACAACGGCAGTAATGTGGAAGAAAATATCACTGACAACGGGGAAATGTTGGGTGAAAGTACCTCGGAAACAGAACAAGTAGGAGATACAACAGTACTCATACCCTATAGGGATAACCTGGTTAGTGAAAGTCAAAGAACTTTTTCAGAGGGAGTCGTTCTTTCCGATGATGGAAAGCTTAGTATTTCTGTGGATAATTCTTCTATAGAGATAGGGGCAACTACCAAGGGACAGGAACATGAATTGCTGGAATGGACCATGGGGGGAAGCGGAGGTCAATTAGGAACAGGAAAAACAGTTTCTCCCATAAGTGGATATAGCTTTGAATATTGCACTAATTTAAACGTTACCTGGGGAAAAGTTCTTGTATTGAAGGATGGGGCAGGAAATACTATAGCAGTATGCGCTCAGGATAAGCCGAAGCAGGAAAAAACCGTTTCTCTTCCTCAAACAGTAGAAGAAATGAGCGGTAAAGGAATGGAAATATGCCATAATGGTTTGTTTTTTTCGGAGTGGGTCAGTAGTATGAGTGGAGGAAGTGTTACAGATAATGTCTTTACCAGTGATTTTCAGAATGCACTCACCTATATGGAGCTTGAGATTACAACTTATGGGAAAACACAGGTACCCTGTAGCGGAACCTTCGACCTTTATGATACTGAGACCTATATCTTGGGAAATACGAATGAAACCTGGACTGTAGGAGATGATGGCTATGAATATAGTGGAGGTATTTCTTTTATAGGACCTGGAAGCAGTTATTCGTACACAAAAAAATAGCGGAGTAAGATGAAATGAATAGATGGAGGATAAAATTGAAAAACTTTGTACTTATGATTGGAGTCCTGGTTTCTGCTTTGTTTTGTTTGATGGGATGTGAAAAAAAAGAAGAGGACTACCGTCAGATTCAGATCTACAAAATTGAGGGGAAGGCTTTAGTTACTCGTCAGGGAACTTCTATGGAGGTCTATGAGAACATGCTGCTTCAATCGGGAGATACCTTAACAACCGACAGTGAAACTTATCTTCAGTTAAAACTGGATGAAGATAAATATATCTTAATGGAACCTCATACGGAAATCTCCTTATATGCTACGGGAAACAGCATTGACAGTAATACCGGTATTTCTCTGGTAAAGGGAGCTATCGTGAATCAGCTGGATAATCCTCTCAGTGAAGAATCGACTTATCAGGTGACAACACCCAATTCTACGATGGCAGTAAGAGGAACCACTTTCCGTGTGGAGATCACCTATCATAAGAGTGGAGAGAGTTTTGCAAAAATAGCCGTATATGGGGGAAAGGTAGAGTGTAAGCTGATATTCCCTGATGGAACCATAAAAGAGCCGGAAGTAGTAGAAAGTGGAGAGGAAGTTTTGGTCAGGGGAGATAAGAAGGAATCGGAATATGTAAGAACCGGACAAACTTCTTATGATGAATTGAAGAAACAGGTACTGGAATTTTTGAATCAATTAATTGAAAAAGGAGAGGAGCTGTCTATTTCCAAGGAAGAAGTGGAAGACTTAAAGGAGAGGATTCAGTCCTTGGAAGAAAGTAATCTTGAAATAGAAATAGTAGAGGAAGATAAGCAGGAAGAAGAAGAAAAGACGGAGAACAAGGAAGAGAAGGAAAAGACCGAAAAAAAAGAGAAACAGGAAAACACAAAAAATATAAGTTCCTCAAATACGCAGCCAATGCAAACAGAGAATAATGAAAAAATAGAAAAGGAAAATAAAAAAGAAG
>JAFXGR010000054.1 GCA_017520155.1 Lachnospiraceae bacterium | reverse complement strand
CGAGAAGCCAAAACGAGAAAATCGTAAGGATTTTCGAGTATGGCTCTGAATAGTTACGATAATAGAAAGTATAAAAAACGAGAAGAAAATAGGAAATTAAGCGAATTTATCAGAAAAACTGTGATGAATGCTTGCATTTGAGAACGTTTTTTCTGATAAATTCATTTGGCGAGAAGCCAAAACGAGAAAATCGTAAGGATTTTCGAGTATGGCTCTGAATAGTTACGATAATAGAAAGTAAAAAGAAAGACAGCAGAAGAAAATAGGAAATTAAGAGAATTGAAAGAAATACTGATAAAAAACCAAGGTATGCTGCAAAAGGAATGGTGGATCGGGATGATAATAATCTTCCTGATTCTCCTATTTTTTTTGCTGCTGATAATAAAAAACAAAAGAAACAGAAGAAATACCTCCATGGATAATATGGAAGGTTATGAATTTGAATATTACTGTGCAGAATTACTGGAAAGAAAAGGCTTTATTGAGGTAGAAGTAACTAAAGGAAGCGGAGATTACGGAATCGATATTTTAGCAGAAAAAGAAGGGGTAACCTATGCAATCCAGTGTAAATGCTACCATAATCCTGTAGGAGTAAAAGCCGTACAGGAGGCTTATGCAGGAAAAGATTATTATGATCGTATGGTAGGAGCAGTTTTGACTAATCAATACTTTACTGCACCGGCAGTAGAGGCTGCAAAAAAACTAAAAATTTTACTATGGGACAGAGGTTATCTGGAATCCATGATGGAAGAGTAAAAAATAATAATTAAACCTGTAACAGAAAGCCGTAAAGGTGAACGGCTATAAAGCGTTGATAAAGAAGAGAAGAATCTAAAAAAAAGAATATAAATAAAGAAAAAGAGAAGTAGAAACATAAAGATAAGAAGAAAAGCTAAAAATAATAATAGAAAAATGAGAAATGTGAATAATTTTGTAGTTTTTTTGAAGAATTTTTTATTTATTTTTTAGGTGGGTATGATACACTGATTTCACGGGGAAGAAAGACTTCCCAAGTAAAAGGAGGATATGAAAATGAAAAAGAAACTTTTAGGAGCACTTTTAAGTGTTGCTATGGTTGCAACTCTTTTAGTTGGTTGTGGAGGAAGTTCTGCACCTGCAACAGAAGAAGCACCTGCAACAGAAGAAGCAGCGGCAGAAGAAGAAGCACCTGCAGAAGAAGCAAGTGCAGATGCTACAACTTACAAAATCGGTGTAGCTATTTACCAGTTTGATGACAACTTTATGACACTTTACAGAAACGAAATCGAATCTTATTTCGCTTCTCTTGAAACAGATACTGTTAAGTACGAAGTTACTACAGTAGACGGAAAGAACGATATGGCTACTCAGACAGACCAGATCAGAACTTTCATTACACAGGGAATGGATGCTATTATCTGTAACTTAGTTCAGACATCTTCTGCAGAAGTTATTATTGATGAAGTAGTAGCAGCTAATATTCCTTTAATTCTTATTAACCGTGAGCCTCTTGGAGATAACGGAGATGAATCCTATGCAGGAATCCTTGATAACCCTTCTGTATGTTACGTAGGAGCTGATGCTCGTCAGTCCGGTACATTCCAGGGAGAAATCGTTCTTGGATTAGAAAACAAAGGGGATATCAACGGAGACGGAAAAGTATCTTACGTTATGATCGTTGGTGACCCTGAAAACCCTGATGCACAGTACAGAACAGAGTATTCTATCAAAGCACTTAATGATGCAGGTGTTGAAACAGAATGTTTAGTAGAGCAGGTTGGTAACTGGGCAACAGATAAAGGACAGGAAATCGCAGCAACAGCTCTTTCTCAGCATGGAGATGCAGTAGAAGTTATCTTCTGTAACAACGACGGTATGGCACTTGGTGCAGCAGCAGCTATTGAAGCAGCAGGACGTACTGTAGGTGAAGATATCTACTTATTAGGTGTAGACGCTTTGGAAGAATGCCAGCAGATGGTATCTGAAGGAACAATGACAGGTACAGTATTAAACGACCATATCGGACAGTCCCATAAAGCAGTTGACGTTACTATCGAAGCATTAAATGGTAATGCAATTGACAACTACTACTGGGTTGACTACGTAATGATTAAATAATTTTAGTCAATATACTTTAGTGGACCGCACTGCGGTCCACTTTTTTTATCAAGAGAGGAGGTTGTAATTATGTCCGAGTATCGCTTGGAGATGCGTGAGATCTGTAAATCCTTTCCCGGAGTAAAGGCGTTAGATCACGCACAGCTTCGCTTACGTCCGGGAACTGTTCATGCATTGATGGGTGAAAACGGTGCAGGTAAATCCACACTGATGAAATGTATGTTTGGTATTTACAAAATGGATGAGGGAGAGCTCTACTTTGAGGGGAAAAAAGTAGAAATCCATGATCCCATGGAAGCACTGAATATGGGGATTGCCATGGTACATCAGGAGCTTCAGCCAATTCCGGCTCGTACCGTAGGAGAAAATATTTTTTTGGGAAGATATCCCATGAAAAAAGTATTGGGAATCATCCCCATTGTAGATCATAAAAAAATGTATGATAATACAGCAGAGCTGTTAAAAAAAGTAAGAATGGAATTTGATCCAAAACAAATGCTGGGAGAACTTAGTGTTTCCCAGATGCAGTCAGTGGAAATTGCAAAGGCAGTATCTGCAAACTGTAAGGTTTTGATTTTAGATGAGCCTACCTCATCTTTAACACAAAATGAAGTAGAAGCTTTATTCCGTATTATTGAAGACTTAAAGGCTGACGGAGTTTCTATTGTTTATATTTCCCATAAAATGGATGAAATCTTAAGGATTTCCGATGAAGTAACCATTATGAGAGACGGACAGTATGTAGGAACCTGGGATGCAAAAGACTTAACCACAGATACCATTATTACCAAGATGGTAGGTAGAGAGCTTACCAACCTTTTCCCCAAGAGAGAAAATGTACCGGGGGAGATAGTATTTGAAGTAGAAGATTTCACTTCCATCAATCCTAAAAGCTTCCGTAATGCAAGCTTTACCTTAAGAAAGGGAGAAATTCTTGGTGTAGGCGGACTTGTAGGTGCTCAAAGAACAGAGTTAATGGAAGGAATTTTCGGAATTCGTTCACACAGCAAGGGAACCATCAAATATAATGGTAAGGAATTAAAAATTAATCGTCCTAAGGACGCAATTGATCAGGGAATTGCCATGCTTACAGAGGATAGAAGAGCCAGTGGTATCTTAGGGGTTCTTTCTATTGCAGATAATATTTCCGTTGCTTCCTTAAAACAATATCTGGACTACGGTTTCTGCATTAACAATAAGAAGGTAGAAAATCTGGTGCAGGAAAATGTAGCAAAAATGAATATTAAAACACCATCCAGCAAAACTCAGATTCAAAGTTTGTCGGGAGGAAATCAGCAGAAGGTACTGATTGGGCGCTGGCTTGCCAATAATCCTGATGTACTGATTCTGGATGAGCCTACTCGTGGTATTGACGTTGGTGCAAAATATGAAATTTATTGTATTATTGCCGAATTGGCAAAACAAGGAAAAAGTATCATAATGATTTCCAGTGAAATGGCTGAATTAATTGGTATGTCAGACAGAATCATGGTGATGTGTGATGGTAAGGTGACAGGCTTTATTGAAGGCAGCGAAGCTTCCCAGGAAAATATTATGGAACTTGCTACAAAGTTTGATTAAGGAGGAAAAAAGGATTATGACAACAAAAAAATCTGTTCCTCAGAGAATATTAGCCTACATGAAAGGAAATCCAATTGTAGTTATTTTAACTGTGGTATGTCTTATTGTAGGTTTCAGTGTAGAAAACTTCTTCTCTTGGGGTAACTTTAATGTATTGGCAAGTAATACTGCCGTTCGTTTTCTCATTGCACTTGGTGTTTCCGGATGTCTGATTACAAAGGGTACTGACCTTTCTGCAGGACGTCAGGTAGGTTTGGCAGCATGTGTCGCAGGTGTACTTTTACAGCGTGCAGATTATTCCGGAAGAATGTTCCCTAATATGCCGGAAATGAATATGTGGGTAGTTCTTTTAATCGTATTGCTTATGGGAGCAATAATTGGTGGAATTAATGGTTTAATTATTTCTATTTTAAATGTACCTCCCTTTATTGCCACTTTGGGAACACAGACTATTGTATACGGTACTGCATTAGTATTTACCGATGCACAGCCCATTGGTGGATTCCAGAAAAATTATACCGCATTTGTAAACGGTAAATTTTTAGCAGCAGGAGAATTCCCCGGAATCTCTTATCTTTTAATTATTGCCGTAATTTTCGGATTAATTTTCTGGTTCTTATATAACAAGATGACTCACGGAAAATATATGTATGCTATTGGGGGAAATGAAATAGCGGCAGAAGTATCCGGTGTAAATACTGTAGTAAGCAAAATTCTCATCTATGTAACAGCAGGCTTTATGTATGCTTTGGCAGGATTTTTGTTAGCAGGAAAAGCCGGTGGAGCAACTTCTGCTCTTGGTACAGGATATGAGTTGGAAGCTATTGCCGGATGTACCATTGGTGGTGTATCCACTACAGGAGGTATCGGTACGGTAAGCGGTATTTTAGTAGGTGTACTTGTATTTGAATTATTAAAGATCGTACTTCAGTTCCTTGGAGTAAATCCTTACTACAACTACATTGTACAAGGTCTTGTTATCGTAGTGGCCGTTGCTCTTGATATTCGTAAATATGTAAGAAAGAAATAATAATAAAGAAAAGGATCCTTTCGTGAAAGAAAGGGTCCTTTTTTATGGAGGAAAACTAAAGATAACATACTTTAGAAACAGATAATTATATGATAGAATGATATTAGGGTCAAAAATCCAATCAAATATAAAAAACTTCAAGGGATTTTTGATCCTGAAATCATAAAATATAACTGTCGAAAAAGGGAGAAAAAAGCTTGAGTTTATATAAAATTATCCTGGTAGATGATGAAGAAGAGGTAAGAGACTCCATTAAGCGAAAGGTGGACTGGAACTTACTTGGTTTTGAAGTAATCGGTTCGGTAAATAATGGGGAAGAAGCCATGGAATTAACAGAGACAAATCATGTGGATGTGGTACTTACAGATATTAAAATGCCTTTTATGGATGGGCTTACACTTTGTGCAAAGGTAAAAGAAAATTATAAAAATACAAAGGTAGTATTATATTCCGGATTTGATGAATTTGAGTTTGCCAGAGAAGCTATTCATCTGGAGGCTGAGGAATATTTGTTAAAACCTATCAGTGCAAAGGATTTGGAAAAGGTATTTCAAAAAATAAAGGAAAATCTGGATAGGGAATTTAATGAAAGAAGAAATCTGGAAAACCTCTCTGACTATTATCAAAAGAGTCTTCCTTTTATGAAGGAACAGCTTATCGTGAGTATTTTAGAAGGAAAGCTTACGGACAGTCAGGCTAAAAATATGTTGGAAACGTATGAAATAGATTTACAGGCAAAGTATTTTACCGTAACGGTTATGGGAATGGATAACCCTAGGGAAAAAGAAAGCTTTGAAAAAAATCAAATGCTTTTATTATCCTTAAAGAATTTGTGCTGCGATTATTTAGAAAAAAAATTTAAAATTTATGTACAGCTGTATTTAGATAAAATCATTATTATTACAAAACTGGAAAAAGAACAAAAACTTAAATCTCTGATTTATCATGTGGATCAGGTTTGTAAAATGGGAACAAGAATGTTGGAAAGTAAGGTAAATGCAGGAATGGGAAATGCTTATGACTCTATTCCTCAAATTGCCAACTCCTATGAAGAGGCAAAAAATGCTTATGATTACAGAATTCTTTTGGAAAGTGAAAGTCAAGCCATTTATATTCAGGATGTGGAGCCCACCCACGAGAATAATGACTTTCTTTTGGACCAGGCTTTGGGAAGAATTCTTCATGAGATAAAGCTGGGAACTTTGGAATCTTTGGAAAATGAAATTGATACTATGATGATTTCCATGAAGCAAAGTAAAATCAGTATTCGCCAATATCAGCTTTTTTTCATGGAAATTACCACAGAATTATTTAAGGCCATAAGAATCTATGAAATTGAAGAGGAGGAAATTTTTTCTAAAACCTTTAATCCCTATGAAGAAATGGGAAAAATCAACTCTCCGGAAACCTTATCCTTATGGCTTAAGGAAAAAAGTATAGCAATCTATGAAAAAATACAAAAGAAGCGAACAAAAACAACAAACAAAATGACAGAAAAGGCAAAGCAGTATATTCAGGAAAATTATACAAAGTCTAATTTATCGGTGGAGGAATTATGTAATTACCTAAATGTAAGTGCTACCTATTTTTCTATTACCTTTAAAAAAGAAACAGGAATGAGCTTTATTTCCTACTTAACAAAAATACGTCTTGAGCAGGCAAAAAATCTTTTGGATACAACAGAAGAAAAAAGCTATATGATTGCAGAAAAGGTGGGATATACAGAGGCAAATTATTTTAGCTATGTGTTTAAAAAACATTATGGAGTATCTCCTTCCAAATATAGAAGTACTAAAGGATAAAAAATGGAAAATGTAAAACATTGGATGGGAAAGCTTCAGGTAATGATTGCCGTTTCCTTTACCATAATTGCTGTAATCAGTATGCTGGGAATGGGAATTATTCTTTATTCCACCTATACAAGAAGCTCAGAGCAGCAGACTATAGAAGATAATATACAGCTGATGAATCAGGTGGAGCTGAATCTTACCAATTATTTAAGAAATATGATGAGAATTTCTGATTCTTTGTATTACACCGTAATAAAAGATACAGATTTTTCTAAGGAAAATGTGGACAAGGAATTGGCCATTTTATATGAGGCAAACAAAGACACTCTGGTTAGCCTGGCCTGTTTTACCCAGGAGGGAGAATTAATCTGTGCAACACCTGTAAATACTCCTAAGCCTAATCTTGATCTTAGTAAACAGGACTGGTTTCAACAGGCAAAAAACAGACCGGAAAATCTTCATTTTTCAGCCTCTCATGTACAGAATATTTTTGTAGACAGTAATCACCGATATTATTGGGTTATTTCCTTAAGCAGAGGTATTGAAATTACAAAGAAGGGAAGTACTACCGGAGGAATACTTTTGGTGGATATGAACTTTAGCGGAATACAACAGCTTTTTTCCAAGGTAAATAATAATGGAATGGCCTATTTTTATTTAATGGATCAAAAGGGAGAAATTATATATCATCCTAAACAAAATCTGATTTTCTCTGATTTGTACGAAGAAAATAATCAGGTGGCAGTTACCTATGAGGACGGTACAAAGGAAGAGAGATTTAATAACAAAGAAAGAATTATCAATGTAAAAACCGTAGGTTATACAGGGTGGAAAATTGTTTCTGTTATCCCAAAAGAAAATTTGCATGAAAATTGGACCAAAATGAATTTAATTTGGGTTACGGTTTTAGGAGCTGCTATTTTAATTCTAATTTATATTAATCAATCTTTATCAACAAAAATTACAGAGCCTATCCGGCGGCTGGAGCAGTCGGTAAAAGAGATGAAGCTGGAGCAGCCGGAATGTATCTATGTGGGAGGATCACAGGAGATTCGTCATCTGGGGAAAACTATACGTTCCATGGTAGAGCAGATGAAGCAGCTGATGGATGATATGGTAAGGCAGCAGGAAGAAAAGAGAAAAAATGAGCTGGATGCTCTGCAATCACAGATTAATCCTCATTTTTTATATAATACCCTGGATTCCATTATCTGGATGGTAGAAAGCCAGCACTATGAAGAAGCCATTTCCATGGTTACCTCTTTAGCTAATTTATTCAGAATTTCCCTAAGTCAGGGGAAAACCATTATTTCCATAGAAGAGGAATTTCGTCATGCCATTCATTATATTAAGATTCAAAAGGTAAGATATAAAAATAAATTTACTGTAGCCTTTCATTTAGAGGAAGAGATAAAGGATTGTCTTACCATTAAGCTGATACTTCAGCCCCTTTTGGAGAACGCAATCTACTATGGTATGGAAGCCATGGATGGAGATGGGGAAATATTAGTTCAGGGCTATAAAAAGGAACAAGAAATTATCTTGGAAGTTATTGATAACGGAATGGGTATGCCAAAGGAGAAAGTAGAACATCTTTTAACTGACGGAGTATATGAGCGAAAGCATGGATCCGGTATTGGGTTAAAAAATGTGGATCAAAGAATTAAATTATATTTTGGAAATGAATATGGATTGATTATTAAAAGTGAGCCTGATGTGGGAACTCATGTTACCATACATTTGCCCATAAAAAAGGAGATCGATCATCATGAAGCAGGCAGATAAAAGATTCCGAAGAAGCTTTACGGCAGTAGTGGCAGTAGCTGTTATCCTTTTGGGTTTATTTTACTATTTAGATAACAGACCTGCAGAAAAAGAGGTAAAAAATATTTCTGTTGTATTATATGATGCAGGAAATGCAGCTTGGGAGTCTTTACTTGAGGGAATGAAACAGGCAGAAGCCACCTATCCGGTGAATATTAATTATATTATCCTGGAGTCTCAGGCAGGAGGAAGTAAGCAGCTGGAGGCTATCGGAAAAGAAATACAAAACGGAGCCCAGGGAATTATACTGGCAGCCGGTGATTCAGAAATGTCGGTAATTCAATTAAATGAATATGCAGCAACCATACCCATAATAACGGTAGAAAGCGGATTAAGTGACGGACATTTTATGAATCTTAGTGCAGATAATTATGAGATGGGTTCATGGCTGGCAAGAGAGCTAAAAGAGGATTTTAAAGATCAGGAAGTGATTACCATAGGACTGATGAAAAAAGAGGAAAACAGAGACAGTGTAAGATTACGCTACCAGGGATTTTTAGAGGAATTAGATGAAAAAGTAAAAATTCAGATTATTGAAAATCCTAAGGATTATGCTAAGGTAGACGCCTATGCTGCTCTGCATAAAAAGGATCTTCAGCACTTAACTAAAGAGCTGGACTCCTTTGGAAAAAGAACCCCTGTTTACGGTATAGGCAATACTCCTGTTACCGTGGCAGCACTGGAGGAAGGAAAGATTACAAAGCTGGTATTTCAGAATGAATTTAATATGGGGTATTTAAGCATTGAAGCTCTCTATTTAAAAATGAAGGGTGAGACGGCAGAGAAGGTAAGAGAAATTGAAGCTTTTTTAGTGAGTAAAGAAGAAGTATACAGTACAAAATTTGAAAGACTGCTGTTTCCCATAATAAAATAAAGATGGGGGAGTCAAAAGCTAATGGAAGGTTTTGCCCCTGATATCCTATAAAGGAAAAAGAAACAGAGAACAGATTATTCAGGATTAATCACCGGCTGACTGATTATGAGAGAGAAAGAAAATGAGGAAGATGAGAAGAAAAGGGGAAAAAATACTTGTGATTATCCTGCTGATTACAGCCATGATGATTCTTACGGCATGCAGCAGATACAAGGTTCTGGAAACAAAAAAGGATACCATAAAAATTGGAGTCAGCATTTATAACAGGTATGATACCTTTATTTCGGAGCTGGTGGAATGTCTTCAAGAGGAAGCTCTTAAAATGGAGAAAAAATATAATATCACCATATCCTTAGATGTACAGGATGCAGCGGCTAATCAAATTACGCAAAATGAACAGATGGAGCGTTTTTTGGAAAGAGGCTGTGATATTGTTTGTATTAATTTGGTAGACAGAACGGATGCAAGCAATATTATCGAGCGGGGAAAAAATGCCAATGTTCCCATTATTTTTTTTAACAGAGAGCTGGTAAAGGAAGATTTAAATCGCTGGGATAAACTGTATTATGTAGGTGCGGATGCCATGGAATCGGGAATTTTGCAGGCAGAAATCTTAATTCAGGCATTACAGAAGGATATGGACTTTGTTGACAAAAATCAGGATGGCATTTTACAATATGTGATGCTGGAAGGAGAAGCCGGTCATCAGGACTCTATAGTACGGAGTATGAATGTAATTCAGACCTTAACGAAAGAAGGATATGAACTGGAAAAGCTGGCAGATGAAATAGCGAATTGGAACAGAGATCAGGGAAAAACAAAAATGATGCAGTGGATGACAGAATATGCAGGTACCATAGAAATTGTTTTTTCCAATAATGATGATATGGCTTTAGGAGCAGTAGATGCCCTAAAGGAGGCAGGATACTTTGGAACTGCGGAAAAGGTACCTCCTGTAATTCTTGGGATTGACGGAACAAGAGAGGGAATCCGGGCAGTAGAAAATAATGAGATTTTCGGAACGGTGATCAATGATATACCGGGACAGGCAAAAGGAATCTTGCAGCTGGCCTATTCCTTGTGTTACAATCAGCCACTGGAGGATTTTACCTTAGTAGAAGGAAAGTATATACGCTGTCCCTATAAAATATACAAAAAAAACGGAGAATAAAAATGGAAAAAAACTATGTACCAAAATCAAGTCTGGTAATTCGTCTCATTGCCGGAGGTTACTTATTATATCTGGCTTATGAATTAATTACTACCCTTAAGGACCATACCATAAGTCCGGTAATTACTGTTGGCTGCAGTATTCTTTTTGCAGTGGCGGGAGGAATTATGTTATTTTTTTCCCTAAGGGCATTAAAAAGAGGAGAGTACAAAGAGGCTGTTCAACGAGAAACACCACAGGAAGAGAAAACAGAAGAGTAAAAGTATTCATATTTATACAACAGTGAGAGGTTAGAGTACTTGTTTCTTCTGTCATTGTATAGTATTCTATTCACAGAAACTATGAATAATAATCAACATGGCAGTAGGCAAAAGGTAAAAATGGAGGAAAAACAATGACTAACTTGGAATTGCAGAAAATAGCAAATGAAGTTCGGAAATATATTGTAAGATCTGTTCATAGTGCAAAAGCAGGGCATCCCGGGGGATCTTTGTCTTCAGCAGATCTGTTTACTTATTTATATTTTGAGGAAATGAAGGTAGATCCCCAAAATCCTGATGATGAAAACCGGGATAGATTTGTATTATCAAAGGGACATTGTGCACCGGGCTTATATGCAGCTTTGGCATTAAAGGGATTTTTCCCTACAGAGGATCTTTTAACCCTTCGTAAGCTGGGTTCCTTTTTACAGGGACATCCGGATATGAAAAAAGTTCCCGGAGTGGATATGTCCACCGGTTCTTTGGGACAGGGAATTTCCACAGCAGTAGGTATGGCTCTTGCAGGAAAGATGGATAAAAAGGATTATCGTGTGTACACCTTACTGGGAGACGGAGAGCTTCAGGAGGGACAGGTTTGGGAAGCTGCCATGTTTGCCGGTTTCCACAAGCTGGATAATCTTGTGGTAGTAGTAGATAACAATAATCTGCAAATTGACGGATGTATTGAAGATGTATGTTCTCCTCATCCCATTGATCAAAAATTTGAAGCATTTAATTTTCATGTAATCAATATAGATGCTCATCATTTTGATGAAATAAGAGCAGCATTTAAAGAAGCACGGGAAAGAAAAGGACAGCCTACTGCCATTATTGCAAAAAGTACAAAGGGAAAAGGAGTTTCCTTTATGGAAAATAATTCAGGATGGCACGGAAAAGCTCCAAATGATGAGCAATTGGAAGCGGCATTACAGGATTTGGAAAGGATTGGTGAAGCATTATGTCTGAAGTAAAAAAGATTGCAACAAGAGAAGGCTATGGAGAAGCTTTGGTAGAATGTGGAAAAGAGTATCCCAATCTTGTGGTTATGGATGCTGACCTGGCAGAATCAACAAAAACAGCAATGTTTCAGAAAGCATATCCGGAGCGTTTCTTTGACTGCGGTATTGCAGAGGGAAACATGGTTGGTGTGGCAGCAGGTCTGGCGGCAGCAGGAAAAATAGTTTTTGTAAGCTCTTTTGCTATGTTTGCTTCAGGAAGAGCCTATGAACAGATTAGAAATTCCGTAGGATATCCTAAATTAAATGTAAAAATAGGAGCATCCCACGCAGGGATTACCGTGGGAGAAGATGGAGCCAGCCATCAGTGCAACGAGGATATTGCCTTGATGAGATCAATTCCCGGGATGGTGGTAATTAATCCTTCCGATTATATTGAAGCGAAGGAAGCGGTAAAGGCTGCCATCAAGCAGGAAGGTCCTGTATATTTAAGATTTGGACGTGCCAATGTGCCGGTAATCAACGACAGAGAAGATTATCATTTCGAAATCGGAAAGGGAACCTTATTAAAGGAAGGAAAGGATGTTACCATTATTGCTACAGGGGTAATGGTGAATTCTGCTCTGGAAGCAGTGGCACTTTTGGAAAAAGAAGGAATTGATGCAGAAGTAATCAATATTCATACCATTAAACCTCTGGATGAAGAGTTAATTATAGCATCCGCAAGAAAAACAAAAAGAGTAGTAACGGCAGAAGAACATTCAGTAATCGGCGGATTGGGAAGTGCTGTCTGTGATTGCCTTTGTGCACATGCTCCCACACCGGTATATAAAATCGGAATGCAGGATGTATACGGAGAATCAGGCTCTGCAGGAGAACTGCTGAAAAAATACGGTCTGGACGGACAGGGCGTTTATGAGCAGGTAAGGGATTTTGTGAATAAAAAATAAAAGAAATACAAAAGGACAAAGAAGCATGAATTATATTTTATCCCCCTCTATTCTTTCGGCAGATTTCAAGCATCTGGAAAAAGATATTTTGGAAGTGAAGGAAGCAGGAGCACAGTATTTACACGTTGATGTAATGGATGGAAAATTTGTTCCCTCCATTTCCTTTGGTATGCCGGTAATAAAATCCATACGGTCTGCCAGTGATATTGTTTTTGATGTTCATTTAATGATAGAAGAGCCTATTCGTTATATTAAGGAATTTGCAGAATCAGGAGCAGATATCATCACCATACATTTAGAAGCCTGTGAAGATGTTAAGGCTACCATAGATAAAATCCACAGTTTTGGACTTAAGGCAGGATTATCCATAAAGCCAAAGACAGAGGTGGAAGCCTTAATTCCCTATCTGGATCAGGTAGATATGATTTTGATGATGAGTGTAGAGCCGGGATTTGGCGGACAAAAATATATTGAAGAATCTACCGGTCGTATAGAAAAAGTACGGGCTATGTTGAAAGAACGCAACTTATCCACAGATTTAGAGGTAGATGGTGGAATAAATGTGGATAATGTGGATAATGTATTAAAGGCCGGTGTAAATGTTGTTGTAGCCGGATCTGCAATCTTTGGTGGAAATATCAAAGAGAAAACAAGAAAATTTATGGAAAAATTGGAGGCTTATAATGAATAAAGGGAAATATTACATGACCACAGCCATTGCCTATGCATCAGGCAAACCTCACATCGGAAATACTTATGAGGCTATTTTGGCGGACAGTATTGCCAGATATAAAAGAAAAGAAGGCTATGAGGTATTTTTCCAGACCGGAACAGATGAACATGGTCAAAAGATAGAGTTAAAGGCAGCAGAGGCAGGAATCACTCCTCAGGAATATGTGGATAACGCTGCAGGCACCATTAAAGGAATCTGGGATTTGATGGATGTTTCTTATGATAAATTTATCAGAACCACAGATGCAGATCATAAATCTCAGGTACAAAAGATTTTCAAAAGATTTTATGATCAGGGGGATATTTACAAAAGCTCCTACGAAGGACTTTACTGTACTCCCTGTGAATCCTTCTGGACTGATTCTCAGTTAGTAGAAGGAAAATGCCCGGACTGTGGAAGAGAAGTAAAGCCTGCTAAGGAAGAAGCCTACTTCTTCAAAATGAGTAAGTACGCAGATCGTTTAATTGAGCATATTAATACTCACCCGGAATTTATTCAGCCTGTATCCAGAAAAAATGAAATGATGAACAACTTCCTTTTACCTGGACTTCAGGACCTTTGTGTATCCAGAACCTCCTTTAAGTGGGGAATCCCCGTAGATTTTGATGACAGACACGTGGTATATGTATGGCTGGATGCTTTAACCAACTATATTACAGGAATCGGCTTTGATCTGGATAATCCCACAGAGCAGTATAATCAGTTATGGCCTGCTGATTTACACCTTATTGGAAAGGATATTATCCGCTTCCATACCATATACTGGCCAATTTTCTTAATGGCTCTTGATATTCCTTTACCAAAGCAGATTTTCGGTCATCCCTGGTTATTACAAGGAGACGGAAAGATGAGTAAGTCTAAAGGAAATGTATTGTATGCTGATGATCTTTCCCATTTCTTTGGAGTAGATGCAGTACGTTACTTTGTACTTCATGAGATGCCTTTTGAAAATGATGGTGTAATTACCTGGGAGCTGATGGTAGAAAGAATGAATTCTGACCTTGCCAATACTCTGGGAAATCTGGTAAACAGAACCATCTCCATGAGTAATAAATATTTTGACGGAGCAGTAACCCGCACCGGAGTAACAGAAGAAGTGGATGAAGAGTTAAAACAGGTGGTAACAGGAACCTTACAGAAAGCTACAGCAAAAATGGATCAGCTTCGTGTAGCTGATGCCATGACAGAAATCTTCTCCTTATTTAAACGCTGCAATAAATATATTGATGAAACAGAGCCCTGGGTACTGGCTAAGGAT
>JAFXGR010000053.1 GCA_017520155.1 Lachnospiraceae bacterium | reverse complement strand
ACCATTCACATAGAATATTTTTCTGAGAGTGAAGTTCAAAAAACGTAGGCGTAGCGGGCTACGCTGAGGATTTTTGAATCTTTGCTATCAGGAAAATAGGCATGTGATATGGTATAGTTAATTTAAAACCGTTGCACTAGGTGCAGTAAACTCGATTCATTGTCAAACGATTATGAATCGTATGGCAGATGAGGGATATCGAACAACCATGATATATTAGACACGAATCACATTATACAATATGCTTGAATATGCGTATCTCAATGATGTGATTATGAAGAATCCTTGTTCAAAGGTTGTTAAGTCCGATATAGGAAAGAGTTCTAGGAAGAAGGAAGCACTGACAAGAGATATGCAGAGAACTTTTTGCCAGATAGCAAAAGGAAATGCATACGAATATCAGTATCGCTTTTTATTGCAGACCGGACTTCGTACAGGAGAGCTTGTTGGATTAAAGTGGTCTGATGTAGACTGGGAGAATCGTACACTTACCATTACTCGTTCTATGGAGTTTCGACATTCTACAAAAGAATGGAGAATTGGAGAACCAAAGAGTAAGTCAGGATATCCTACGATACCTTTGATAGAGGAAGCAATTGAGATTCTAAGATTACAAAAGAAAAAGAATAAATCTATCGATATCATATCACTAGAATGGAGAGAGTTCATTTTCCTTTGTAGAAAAGGTACTCCGGTAAAGAACAGTACATACGACACGATGCTATTTAAGTTGTATGACAAAGCAGGAATTTCAAAATTCGAAAACGCAAAAAGCCCGTAAAATAAAGGTTTTTCGAAAGGAGAATATATTATGAAATTAGGTATCGTTGGACTGCCAAATGTTGGAAAAAGTACATTATTTAATTCATTAACAAAAGCAGGTGCAGAATCTGCCAATTATCCCTTTTGTACCATAGACCCAAATGTGGGAATTGTAACGGTACCGGATCACAGACTTAAGCTGTTAGGGGATATGTATCAGTCAAAGAAGGTAACTCCCGCGGTAATTGAATTTGTGGATATTGCCGGACTGGTTAAGGGAGCATCCAAAGGGGAAGGACTTGGTAACCAGTTTTTAAGTAATATCAGAGAAGTAGATGCTATTGTACATGTGGTAAGATGTTTTGAGGACAGTAATATTATTCACGTGGATGGAAGCATAAATCCTTTAAGAGATATTGAAACCATTAATTTGGAATTGATTTTTTCGGATTTGGAAATTTTGGAAAGACGTATTTCCAAGGTGGAGAAGGCAGCCAGAATGGACAAGAGTCTTGGAAAAGAACTGGAACTGTTGAAAAAAGTTAAGGCAGTTTTAGAGGATGGAAAGCTGGCTAAGAATTTGGAATTAGAGGATGATGAGGAAAAAGAGATTTTTGGAAGCTTAAATCTGCTTACCTCCAAACCGGTTATTTTTGCAGCCAATGTGGCAGAGGATGAGCTGGCAGAAGATGGAGCTAATAATTCAGGAGTAAAGGCTGTTCGGGAATTTGCAAAGGAGACAGACAGTGAAGTGTTTGTTATTTGTGCTCAAATTGAACAGGAGATTTCTGAGCTTGATGATGAAGAAAAGGCAATGTTTTTAGAGGATTTAGGACTTAAGGAATCAGGTCTTGATAAACTGATAAAAGCCAGCTACTCCTTATTAGGATTGATCAGCTATTTAACTGCAGGAGAGGATGAAACAAGGGCATGGACCATTAAGGTGGGAACAAAAGCACCTCAGGCAGCAGGAAAAATTCATTCTGACTTCGAGCGAGGATTTATTAAAGCAGAGGTAGTAAATTATCAGGATCTGTTAGACCACGGTTCTCTTTCCGCAGCCAGAGAAAAAGGCTTAGTGGGAATGGAAGGAAAAGAATATGTGGTTAAGGATGGAGATGTAATTTTATTCCGTTTTAATGTATAAGAGAAAGGAATAAGCAGATTTTATCCATAATATAGGAGGAAGATTGGGGAAAATTCTCCACTTTTAAGAGAAATCTATATTTAGTATTAAATAATTAACAGTACACAATATATGGAAGTTGCACAACAAGCACTTTGCAGTTTTTTGCAAAGTGCTTATTTTTTATTGAAAATTACTTGCCAAAGATGCTGTTTAAAGATAAAATAGGATAAAAGTGGTGGAAAGTGGAGCCAAATGGTGAAAAGTGGGTGATTGGATATGTTCATGGGTGAATACAATCATACAATTGACACTAAGGGCAGGCTGATCATTCCCTCAAAGTTCCGCGAAGCACTGGGTGAAGAGTTTGTGGTAACCAAGGGATTGGATGGCTGCCTATTTGTTTATGACAATAAAGAATGGGCTGCCTTTGAAGAAAAATTAAAATCCTTGCCACTGACCAATAAGGATGCCAGACAATTTGTTCGATTCTTTCTTGCAGGAGCTGCCATGGCAGAGGTAGATAAGCAGGGAAGAATTCTTGTTCCCTCCGTTCTGAGGGAATTTGCAGGACTGGAAAAGGAAGTAGTCTTAATCGGAGTTGCCAGCCGGGTAGAAATATGGAGTAAGGAGCGATGGGAAAATGCAGCTTCTTATGAAGATATGGAAGAAATTGCAGAACATATGGCAGAGTTGGGACTGGGAATATAAGAGGAGGTTCTTGGTATGGAATTTAATCATTTTTCAGTACTATTGGAGGAAACCATTACAGGGCTTAAGGTAAAACCGGAGGGAATCTATGTAGATGGTACTCTGGGAGGAGGAGGACATGCCTATCAGGTATGTAAGAGACTTACCACCGGAAGATTTATAGGAATTGACCAGGATGAAGATGCCATTAGGGCAGCAGGAAGACGTTTGGAAGAGTTTTCCCCGAAGGTAACCATTATCCGAAGTAATTACTGCAGAATGAAGGAAGTACTTAAGGAAGCCGGAGTGGAAGCAGTAGACGGAATAGTCCTTGATCTGGGAGTATCCTCTTTTCAGCTGGATACTGTAGAAAGAGGATTTTCCTATCGTTTTGATACGAAATTGGACATGCGGATGGATAACAGGCAGTCCCTTACAGCAAGAGAGATTGTAAATGAATATTCTGAAAAGGAACTGTATCGGATCATTCGTGATTATGGGGAGGATCAGTTTGCAAAGAATATTGCCAAGCATATGGTAAAGGCAAGGGAAATCCAGCCTATTGAAACAACATTTCAGTTAAATGAAATCATTAAGGCAGCTATTCCTGCCAAAATGAGAAAAACAGGAGGTCATCCCTCCAAAAAAACTTTTCAGGCTATTCGCATTGAGTGTAATCATGAATTAGAGGTTTTAAGAGATACTTTAGAGGATATGATAGAACTTTTAAATCCAGGGGGAAGATTATGTATTATAACCTTCCATTCCTTAGAGGACAGGCTGGTAAAGAATGCCTTTAATAAGGCAGAAAATCCATGCATCTGTCCATCTCATTTTCCGGTATGTGTCTGCGGCAACAAGCCAAAGGGAAAGGTGGTAACGAGAAAACCAATATTGCCATCGGAAAAAGAACTGGGAGAAAATTCGCGCTCTAAAAGTGCGAAGTTAAGAGTATTTGAAAAAGAAGCGGGGAGATAGGATATGGCGTATCGCAGTAACAGAAACGGTACAAATGAGAAAGGAAATGATAGGAGATATCATGCCTATATGGAGGGAAATACTGTCCGTAAGCTGGATATTGTGGAAGAACTGCAAAAGCCCAGTCAGATACAGGAATTAAGTCATCTTACCAGAAAAAACAGAGATAAGGCTCTTTATATGAATTTGGGCTATGTGTTGTTTTTGATTGCAGCCCTTGCCAGTGCAGCCATTATCCTGATTAACTATATTAAAATTCAGGCAGAATTAACCATAACCATTCGAAATATTGCAAATCTGGAAAGTCAGCTGAATGATTTGAAGCTGTCCAATGATGAAGATTACAGCAGAGCTGCCAGCTCCGTGGATTTAGAGGAAATTCGCAGAGTAGCTATTGGAGAATTAGGAATGCGCTATGCCAAGGAAGGACAAATTGTAAATGTTCCCGGTGAAGGCAGCGATTATGTAAGACAGCTGGCAGAACTGGAAGAATAAAGTAGGTGTTAGTTTGAAACAGAATAGAAATTATCATTATCGGAAAAAGGGAAAGAAGCAAAAAAAGCAGGCTCGTTTTTCCATGAACATGCAAAAGAAGCTGGTAGTATTATTTATGCTAATACTACTGGCTTTCTTGGGATTAGCATTAAAATTAGTTTATATTAAAGAGAAAAAAGGGGAAGAATATACCAAGAATGTATTGAGCCAGCTCCAGTATCAGAGTACAACCCTTCCTTATAAACGGGGAGACATTCTTGACCGCAAGGGAACTAAGCTGGCCATTAGTGAGAAGGTATATAACCTGATTATTGACTGTAAGGCTGTGCTGGAAAAGGAAGAATTTCTTGAACCTACTATGGAGGCCTTAAAGCAATGTTTTCCTTCATTAGATCATAATAAAATCAGAGAGTACATTATTAATAACCCCTCCAGAAGATATTATATTGTGGAGAAGCAGCTGACCTATGAAGAAATCAGCGGTTTTGTGGAAATGCAGAACAATAAGAAGGAATATCCGAATATTAAGGGCATTTGGTTTGAAGAAGAATTCAGAAGATGGTACCCCAACGGAAGTCTGGCCTGTGATGTGGTAGGATTTACCATTAAAAACAGTGAGGGAAGCGGATTTCAGGGAAATTACGGTTTGGAAGCCTATTACAATGATATCTTAAATGGCAGCAACGGAAGAGAATATGGTTACTTAAATGAAGATTCTGCATTGGAGAGAACCACTATTCCCGCAACTGATGGTTATAATCTTGTGTCCACCATTGATGCAAATATTCAAAGTATTGTGGAAAAATACTTAAAGAAACATAATGAGGAATATACGGATAATTATCGAACCGGCAATGGAGCCATGGGAGCCGGCTGTATTGTAATGGATATTGACAGTGGTGAAGTTCTGGCAATGGCAGATTATCTTCCCTTTGATCTTAATAATCCCTACGATACAGATGTTTTACAGGGAAGTACCTTGCTTACTGCCCAGGGAAAACCGGTGGAAGAAAAAACCGTGCTTACACCGGAAAATATACAGGAATCTTTATCAGATAATGATATTACTAATGCGAATCTGAACTCTATCTGGAAAAATTTCTGTATTTCAAATACCTTTGAGCCGGGATCTACCGCCAAAGCATTTACTGTGGCTGCAGGACTGGAATCAGGGAAAATGACAGGGAATGAATATTATACCTGTAATGGTGCGTTGAAGGTAGCTAATTATACCATCAAATGTCATAACTACAAAATCGGAGGAGACGGCACCATTAATGTACAGCAATCCATGGAGGAGTCCTGTAATGTGGCATTAATGCTCATGGGAAATCAGATTGGAAAAGATATTTTTTTAGAATACCAAGATCGGTTTAATTTCGGACTTAGAACAAATATCGATTTATATGGGGAGTCAAGAACAAGAAGTCTTGTGTTTAATTCTTCCAATATGGGACCTACAGAACTTGCTACCTCCACCTTTGGACAGGGGTATAATGTTACCATGATTCAGATGATCAGCGGTTTTTGCTCCTTAATTAACGGAGGTTATTATTACGAGCCTCATGTGGTTAAACGAATTACTACAGCAGATGGTTCCCTGGTAAAGGAAATTGAACCAAGAGTAATCAAACAGACCATTTCTGAAAGCACCTCTCAGCTGATTCGTCAGTATTGTAAAGGTGTTGTGGACAACGGAACAGGAAAAACTGCAAGACCTGCCGGTTACTCCATTGGGGGAAAAACAGGGACAGCAGAAATGGGAACAAGAAATAAGGAAGATTATGTGGTGTCTTTTATGGGCTATGCACCTGCAGAGGATCCTCAGATTGCCATTTATGTAGTTGTGGACAGACCCAATGTGGGAAAACAGGATGATGCCAAGCATGCTACTAGGTTGGTAAGAAGTATTCTTACCGAGGTACTGCCTTATTTAAATATTTTTATGACAGAACCTTTATCGGAAGCAGAAGTAAAGGAATTGGAAGATCTGGATTTAGAAATAGTTATGGAAGCAAATCAGGGACAGCAGACCCTATCAGGGAATGAGATTATTAGTTCTGAAGATTCGGTTTCAGATAATGAATTAGAAAATCAGACAGAAAACGGAGATACTCCCGCCATAACAGATCCCCAGGGAGGAGATATTACCTCCTCCATTACACCGGAAGAAGGAGAGGGAGATACGGCACCTCTGACGGGAGTTTTAATTAACCCGGAAACAGGAGAGCCTGTGAATAATAGCGGGGACGATGGTTCGCCTTATTAGATAATAAAGACCAAAGAGAAAGTAAAAAGGAAATGAATAACCTCATAAATTCGATAATAAATTATAGTAATATCGTTTTATGAGGTTATCCATTGTTAAAGGTAAAAACAAATCATAGAAGAAAAATACTGATAGCCACAGCAATTTTTATGGTACTATTATTGGGGCTGGTAGTAAGAATTACGTATTTCATGATTTTTCAATCGGATTACTATAGTAAAAAAGCTGTTGATTTGCATCAACGAGAACGCAGTATTAAGGCAAAACGGGGAAGAATTCTTGATCGAAAGGGAGTGGTATTGGCAGATAATATTACGGTTTGTAATATTTCGGTAATTCATAATCAGATCAAGGAAAAAGAAAAAGTAATTCAGATTTTAAGCAAAGAATTACAACTTTCAGAGAAATTTGTAAGAAAAAGAGTAGAAAAAGTATCCTCTATTGAGAAAATAAAAAGTAATGTTAGTAAAAGTGTAGGGGATAAGATAAGGGAATATGAGCTTGAGGGAGTTAAGGTAGATGAGGATTATAAGCGATATTACCCTTATGGAGATTTGGCCTCAAAGGTACTGGGCTTTACAGGAGGAGATAATCAGGGGATTATCGGATTAGAAGTGAAGTATGATGAAAAAATGGTGGGAGAAGAGGGAACCATTCTTACCCTTACGGATGCAAGAGGAGTAGAGATTTTAAATAAAGCAGAGGAACGAATAGAGCCTGTCAGCGGAAAGGATTTGGTAACTACCTTAGATTATAATATACAGTCCTATGCAACACAGCTTGCTAAACAGGCAATGGAAACCAAGGAAGCAGAAAGAGTTTCTATTTTAGTAATGAATCCTCAAAATGGAGAAATTCTGGCTATGGTAGATGTACCGGAGTTTGATTTAAACAATCCTTTTTCCATTCCGGAAGAATTGGGAGTTGTAGAGAAAGAAAAGGAGCAGGAGATATTAAACGGAATTTGGAGAAACGGATGTATTAACGATACCTATGAACCGGGATCTATTTTTAAAATTATTACCACGGCTGCAGCATTGGAGGAGGGGATTCTTACCACCTCTCAGCGATTTTTCTGTCCCGGCTATATTATGGTAGAAGATAGGAGAATTGGCTGCCATAAATATGGAGGTCATGGTTCTGTTGATTTTACACAGGGAATCCAGGGCTCCTGTAATCCTGTGTTTATTACTCTGGGATTAAATTTAGGGGTAGAAAAATATTATCAGTATTTTTGTGATTTTCAATTAAAAGAAAAAACAGGAATTGATCTTCCGGGAGAGGCAGGAACCATTATGCATAAGAAGGAAAATATGGGTCCTGTAGAACTGGCTACAGTAGCCTTTGGTCAATCCTTCCAAATTACGCCTATTCAAATGGCTACAACAGTTTCTTCCTTAATTAACGGGGGGAAAAGAGTAGTTCCTCATTTGGCCATAAAATCACAAAAGGAGGATGGAACCGATGTAGAGGAGTTTTCCTTTTTTTCGAAAGAGGGGATTGTATCAGAAGAGACATCGGCAACCCTTCGTCTTTTACTGGAAAAAGTAGTGGATGGGGGAACAGGAGCCAACGGATATGTAGAAGGCTTTCGGGTTGGCGGAAAAACAGCAACCAGCCAAACCCTGCCAAGAAACAGCGGAAAATATATCGCTTCTTTTCTGGGCTTTTGGCCGGCAGATAATCCGGAAGTTTTAGCCCTGGCCATTGTTCACAAGCCCCAGGGGGTATATTATGGAGGGCAGGTAGCGGCACCTATTGTAAGGCAGCTTTTTGAGAATATTCTTCCTTATTTGGAAGGAATGTGATATAACAAAAGATATGGTATTTGGATAGGAGGAGTAAATTATGAGCGTTACATTTGTATTTCCCGTACTGATTTCCTTTGTAATCAGTGCATTGTTGGGACCCATCATGATCCCGTATTTAAGAAGATTAAAGGTAGGGCAGACCACAAGAGATGATGGACCAAAGTCTCACTTGAAGAAAAATGGAACGCCTACAATGGGAGGAATTATGATTCTTCTTTCCGTTGTCATTACTTCTTTGTTTTATATGAAGGATTATCCTAAAATTCTTCCTATATTATTTTTAACTTTAGGATTTGGAATTATTGGATTTATTGATGACTATATTAAGGTGGTGCTGAAGCGCTCCCTGGGACTTAGAGCCTGGCAGAAAATGGCTATGCAGATTGTAGTTACCGGATTATTTGTATATTATCTTCTTCAGGTGAGTCCGGAGAATTTATTGATGAAGATTCCCTTTTTTAGTACAAAGCTATTGGATCTTGGAATTTTTGCTGTTCCTGCTGTTTTTATTGTGGTAATCGGAACAGTAAACGGAACTAATTTTACTGATGGACTGGATGGTTTGGCAAGCAGTGTGACCATTATGGTCTCCACCTTCTTTTCTGTTGTGGCCATTGGAACAAATAGTGGAATTGAGCCCATTACCTGCGCTGTAGTGGGAGCCTTGATGGGATTTTTATTGTTTAATGTATATCCCGCCAGTGTGTTTATGGGGGATACCGGTTCTCTGGCTTTGGGAGGTTTTGTGGCAGGAACGGCATATATGCTTCAGATGCCTATCTTTATTATTATTGTAGGAGCTATTTATCTGATTGAAGTATTGTCTGTTATGCTACAGGTAAGCTATTTTAAATTAACGAAAGGAAAACGTATTTTTAAAATGGCACCAATTCATCATCACTTTGAACTATGCGGTTGGTCAGAAACAAGGGTAGTTGCTGTATTCTCCATTACCACCGCACTTTTGTGTCTGGTGGGACTGATGGCAATGTAGGAAGGGGAGAGAAGAATGAACTGGAATGGAAAAGTTACTCTGGTAATAGGATGCGGCATCAGCGGAATTGCAGCAGCACAATTATTGGAAGAAAAAGGAGCTCTTCCTGTTTTATTTGATGAAAATGAAAAGGCAGATATAGGTAAGATAAAAGAAAAGTTAGGAAAAACTTCTTCTGTTAAGATTATTTTGGGAAAACTTCCCCGGGAAATAATAGAAAAACTTCAACTTGCAGTAGTTAGTCCGGGAGTACCTATGGATAATTCTGTAGTATTGCAGTTAAAGGAAGAAAATATCTCCATTATAGGAGAGGTGGAACTGGCTTATTTGTGTGGTAAGGGAGAGGTTTTGGCAATTACTGGAACCAACGGTAAAACAACAACTACAGCTCTATGCGGAAAAATTGTATCAGAATATTATTCATCTGCCTTTACGGTAGGTAATATTGGTATACCCTATACAAAAATGGCAGTAAAAATGGAAGAAGACAGTGTGACAGTAGCAGAAATCAGCAGTTTTCAGCTGGAAACCATTGAGGACTTCCATCCAAGAATAAGTGCAGTTTTAAATATTACGCCGGATCATTTGGATCGTCATCATACTATGGAAAACTATGTAATGGCTAAGGCAAGGATAATGAAAAATCAGACCCACAAGGATTATTGTATTTTAAATTATGAGGATCCTTATCGGAAAATGCTGGAAAAAGAATGTAAAGCTAATAGAGTATATTTTTCTTCGAAAAGAGTATTGGAAAATGGGTACTATTTAAAAGGAGAGGAAATAAAGTATGCTAAGGAGGGAAAAGAAGAACATCTGTTAGGGATTCATGAGATGAATCTTCTGGGAATTCATAATGTGGAAAATGTTATGGCAGCAATAGCCATTACGGAAAGCTATGGAATAAACCGAGAACATATTTTAAAAGTTATACGAAATTTTACGGCGGTAGAACATAGAATAGAATATGTAGATACCATTAAGGGCGTGGAATATTATAATGATTCTAAGGGAACTAATCCTGATGCGGCAATTAAAGCAGTAGAGGCAATGAGAAGACCCACTTTACTCATTGGGGGAGGCTATGATAAAAACAGTACCTATGATGAATGGATAAAAACCTTTCCCGGAAAAGTAAAGACTTTAGTATTGCTGGGACAGACGAAGGAAAAAATTGCAGCCTGTGCAAAGGCACAGGGATTTTCTGACGTGGTCATGACCGATTCCCTGGAAGAAGCTGTATGGGAATGTTATTGCAGGGCTAAAGAGGGAGATGCGGTACTTTTGTCTCCGGCTTGTGCCAGTTGGGGGATGTTTCCTAACTATGAAGTGAGAGGAAATCAATTTAAAGAATTAGTAAAGAAATTAAAGGAGAAATAAGTGAAAAAGAGCAGGAGGAAAATCAGGGAATTGAATACAGGAAAAAAAGAATCTCAATTCTTTGATTACAGTCTGCTGTTTGTCGTACTGTTTTTAGTAGGATTTGGTTTGATCATGGTCTATTCGGCCAGCTCTTATGATGCATCTACTTCCAAATCCTTCAATTACGATGCAGCCTATTTTTTAAAGAAGCAGGCCTTTGCAGCAGCTTTGGGAACAGTAGCCATGTTTGGAATGGCCTATATTCCCTACCGATTTTGGGAACGCTTTGCCATAATGGGTTATTTAATTTCCGTAGTTTTAATCTTATTGGTTCTGACCCCTTTAGGAATTGAAGCCAATGGTGCAAGACGTTGGCTTAACCTTGGGATTTCCGTGCAGCCGGCAGAAATTGCTAAGCTGGCCATGATTTTGTTTTTGGCCAGTATGATTTGCGCCATGGGAAAAGGAATTCGAACGAAAAGAGGCTTTTGGTATACCCTGGCAATGCCATTACCAATCTGTGTTATGGTTTGGAAAATCACAGATAATATGAGCTCTGCCATTATTATTTTTGGTATTGCTGTGTTAATGTTATTTGTGGCCAGTCCGGAATATAAGACCTTTTTCGTCTTAGGAGGAATTGGGCTTGCAGGAGTTTTGGGAATTGTACTTTTCTTATCAAAGATGGACATTAGCCAGTTGGAGGCTTCTGCCTTTCGAAGTAAAAGAATTATTGCATGGCTGAATCTGGAGGAATACGCTTCCGATACAGGATTTCAGACTCTTCAGTCTTTGTACGCCATTGGCTCGGGAGGACTTTTTGGAAAGGGAATCGGGCAGAGCATACAAAAACAGGGATTTCTTCCGGAAGTACAAAACGATATGATTTTTGCTTTAATTTGTGAAGAACTAGGAATTTTTGGTGGTATCTGTGTAATCATGCTGTTTATTTTATTAATCTGGCGCTGTATGGTAATTGCCAGCAATGCTTCAGATTTGTTTGGAGCTCTTTTGGTGGTAGGCGTGCTTGGCCATATTGCCATCCAGGTAATCTTAAATATTGCGGTAGTAACCAACACTATTCCCAATACAGGAATCTCTCTGCCGTTTATCAGCTATGGAGGTTCATCGATTATGTTTTTGATGATTGAAATGGGGCTGGTTCTTAGTGTGGGGAGAGGAATTCGCCTTAAGGAATACAGATAGGGTAAAAAGGAATGAAAAAGAAGAAAAAAAGGGAAAGGAGAATGGGAAGCAAAAAGCCGGTTTGGAAGGGAGCTGCCTTTGAAAATGAAAGCAGAAAAAAAACCCTTCTTACCGTTCTT
Organism: Lachnospiraceae bacterium; assembly: GCA_017520155.1. Classification (GTDB taxonomy): domain Bacteria; phylum Bacillota; class Clostridia; order Lachnospirales; family Lachnospiraceae; genus SFDP01. The sequence goes on along the minus strand of JAFXGR010000053.1, from coordinate 6,849 downwards.
TTGGTTCTTGTTCTGGCCTTTGGGGCAGCGTTATTGCTGTGGAATGTTTATCATATTAAAACAATTACCGTAGAAGGTAATTTACATTATACAAATGATGAAATCATCGGTATGGTAATGAAAAATAAGCTGGACCAAAATTCCCTTTATTTATCCTTAAAATATCGAAAAAAAGATATTCGGGGAATTCCCTTTATTGAAAAGCTTAGTGTAAATATACTTGCACCGGATGAAATAAAGATTATTGTATATGAAAAGGCGGTAGCAGGTTATATCGAATATCTGGGAAAATATATGTATTTTGATAAAGATGGAATTATTGTGGAAACGGCAGAAGAAAAAACACAGTCAGTTCCTCAGATTACCGGATTGAATTTTGGTTATGTAGTGCTTCATGAACCCTTGCCGGTGGAGGACAGTAAGGTGTTTCAATCAATTTTGGATATGACTCAGTTACTGGAAAAATATGAAATTAATACCAATAAGATTTATTTTGATAAGGATAATCAGATGGTATTATATTTTGAGGATATCCGTGTCCGTTTAGGGGATATTAGCAATATAGATGATAAAATTATCCGGTTAAAATCTATCCTTCCTACCATAGAAGGGGAAAAGGGGATACTTCATATGGAAAACTTTGAGAAAAACAGTACCAATATTATCTTTAATCGGGATTGATAAAAATTATCTAAAAAACCAAAAAAGTTATTGCCTAATCTTAAAAATAATTATATGATAAATAATATGAGATTTGTGGATATAGGGGAAAAAGGAGGACAAACCTTTGCTTGAAATTAAGACAAACGATGCTGAATCTGCTGCAAAAATCGTCGTTGTAGGCGTTGGAGGAGCAGGTAATAATGCTGTGAATAGAATGGTTGACGAAGTCATTGAGGGAGTAGAATTTATCGGGATTAATACAGATAAACAGGCATTGCAGCTGTGCAAGGCTCCCAGATTGTTACAGATTGGTGAAAAGTTGACTAAGGGGCTTGGAGCAGGTGCCAGACCGGAAATCGGAGAAAAGGCTGCAGAAGAAAGCTACGAAGAGATTCAGGAATCCTTAGAAGGATGTGACATGGTATTTGTAACCTGTGGTATGGGAGGAGGAACCGGAACAGGTGCAGCTCCCGTAGTAGCAAGGATTGCAAAGGAAATGGGAATTTTAACCGTAGGTGTAGTGACAAAGCCTTTTCGTTTTGAAGCAAGAACGAGAATGAATAATGCCATTGGAGGAATTGAGAAGTTAAAATCATCGGTAGATACCTTGATCGTTATTCCTAATGATAAATTATTGGAGATTGTGGACAGAAGAACTACCATGCCGGAAGCTTTGAAGAAGGCAGATGAGGTATTACAGCAGGCTGTTCAGGGAATCACAGATTTGATTTATCGCCCTGCCATCATTAACCTTGACTTTGCTGATGTACAGACTGTTATGAAGGATAAAGGTGTTGCTCACATCGGTATCGGAGTTGGAAAGGGTGATGATAAGGCAGCTGAAGCCATTAGAATGGCAGTTGAAAGTCCTTTATTGGAGACAACCATTGCAGGAGCTACAGATGTAATTATTAATGTATCCGGAGATATTTCCATGTATGATGCAGATGATGCAGCTTCTTATGTACAGGAGATTACAGGAGAAGATGTAAATATTATCTTTGGGGCAATGTATGATGATTCACAGATGGATTTTTGTCGTGTAACTGTTATTGCAACAGGATTGGAGTCACCTCAGCAGGCTAACGGAAGAGAGATGTATACAAGAGCAGGAATCAATTCCCTTCGTTCAGGAATGCAAAGTGCTGCAAAACCTCAGCCGCAGACACCGGTACCTCCTATTCAGAAACCTATTTTTACGGGAATTCAAAAGCCCGCAGATATTAAAAGCAAGGTAGAGGAGAATACCTTAAAAATACCGGAGTTTTTACAGAAAAAATAATAAATACGCAGTATCAGACCTTCCGTTTTAGGAAGGTCTTTTTTTATTCTATAGGAAAGTTTTTAGGGAAGAGTTAATACAATCTTACTTTTCAATGATAAGAATTAGAAAAAAAGAATAATTGGCAATGATACCATAAAGTGACAAATTTTTTAAAACTTCAGGTGTATGATAAAGAAGAAAGAGACAGGAAGTGCCTAAGGCAGAAGAGGGGGTGATATTATTTATCAAATCTATATTGATTCCTTCTTTTTATTTAATTTATGGATTAATTGGTGGATTCTTTGGTTATGCCGAAGCTTTCTTCATCTTAAGGTAAAAAATAAAAAAGTGATACTTTTTTCTTTTTTTATGGCGTTGCTGGAATGTGGCTTACTTTTACTGCCCATGAAATCTGTGGGAATAAAAGTAGGAGTAGGTTTTTTCGGAGGAAGCCTTTTAACCTTATATATGCTGTTTAACCCAAAAACCTGGGAGGCTTTCTTTCGCATTATGCTCAGTACTTACGTAATTGCCTTAGTTTTAGGAGGCAGTCTTTTAGGAATATATCGATGTATTCCGCAGATACAAAACGGTGGGTTTATTCTAATTCCCTTGTTAAGTTTATTCATGCAGCTGATTTTTGGCTTTTATGAAGCTTATGATGATAAAAGGAAGGGGAAGCTTTTAGAGGTAGAGCTTCATTTTTTTGACGGGAAGATAAAAAGAGTCAGGGGATTTTTAGATACAGGAAATGGCTTGGTAGAGCCGGTGAGTAAAGAACCGGTATCTATTATTTGGGTAAAAGATTTAGGAGAATATAAAAATAGCTTGAGAAAAAATGATTTTAGAATAATTCCCTTTTGCAGTGTGGGAGAGGAAAAAGGATTGATGGAAGGGTTTTTTCTGAAAAAATTAGTAATTCATACGAAAGAAGAAGAATATGTAAGAGATCATGCCATGATTGGTATTACCAGAGAAAAGATTTCCTCAAAGCAGGATTACGAAATAATTATACATCCGGATATGATGGAAAAAGTAATAAAATAAGTTTCGGTTTAAATAAAGAATAGAAATAAAGAGTTATAAGAACATATTATTTTGGATAATCAGGAGGCGTAAAAATGATTTTTCATGTGACATTACCGGGAGGAATCCATTTTAAAATGATTCGTAAGGAATCTAAAACTCCGGTAAGGCAAGGAGATATACATTATATCGGAGGAACAGAGGTTTTACCTGCTCCTTTAACGGCAAAGGAAGAAAGTTATTTCTTGGTTCAGCTTTCCTCAGAAGATTCTCATAGAGCAAAAACAATTTTAATTGAGCATAATTTAAGACTGGTGGTATACATAGCCAAGAAATTTGATAATACGGGAGTGGGAGTAGAGGATTTAATTTCCATTGGAACCATAGGATTAATAAAGGCCATTAATACGTTTAAGGCAGATAAAAATATAAAGCTGGCAACTTATGCTTCCCGGTGTATTGAAAATGAAATATTGATGTACCTTAGAAAGACCAATAAAAATAAGCTGGAGGTATCTATTGATGAACCTTTAAATGTGGACTGGGATGGAAATGAATTACTGTTAAGTGATATTTTAGGAACAGAAGAAGATGTGATTTATAAGGATATGGAGCATGAGGCGGAGAAAAAATTATTAAAGAAAGCCATGGAGAAGTTAGGAGAACGGGAAAAACTGATTATTAATCTGCGGTATGGACTGATCACACCCTCAGGAGAAGAAATGACACAAAAAGAGGTGGCTGCCCATTTAGGAATATCACAGTCTTATATTTCCCGACTGGAAAAAAAGATTATGAAGCGATTGAAAAAAGAAATGATGAAAGTTGAATAGTAGGAAATAATTTTACATAAATGATTATGGTGCTCCGGTAAACCTTTGCCGGAGTATTTTTTATTGTATAGAAAAAGTGTTTTCTATAGGATAAAAAAGTTTCGCAAAAATCGCACTGCAGTGAAAAGGAAAATAATACTTCGTATTCTGCCACATGAGGAGAATAAACATTTATACATACTCTTTCTTAGATAAAAAAAGTTTGACAACAGTAAACCACAATCATATACTGTAAATTATAAGGTTGACTACAGTAAACCTAAAAGAAAGAGAGAAGATGGATATGGATGCAAATAAGATAATGTTACAGCCAAGTGAATGGATTATTATGGAAAAATTATGGGAAGTACAGCCAATGACTCTTATGCAGCTGTATCACGAATTAAAAATAGAGCCGGGATGGAGTAAGAGTACAGTAACAACATTACTTGGTAGAATGGTGGATAAAGGAATTCTGTGTTATAAAGATGGTGGAAAGGCAAAACAATATTATCCCAAGATAAATCGTGATGATGCAGCAATTACCGAAACAGAAAGTTTATTGGAAAGAGTATATAAAGGCTCAGTCAGTATGATGATGAGTACCTTAATTCGAAATAATAACTTAAGTGAAACAGATTTGGAAGAATTGTACCAGATTCTTGGGGAGGCATTGGAAAATGATGATTAATCACATTATTTCCTCATCACTTGTGATTATTTCTGGGAAAAAGCAGAAATGCAACAGGACCAATTTTATCTATCTCTGTAAAGGTTGATGGGAAAGCAGTAGATCCTATGATTTATTTTGAAACAGAGTTTTTTTTAGAAGAAACCATTACATATAACGGAAAAAAATATAAAAAATCTGAATTGTGTAATGCTACATTAAAATGGTTGGAATTATCAGAATTAGAAAGGTCATATTCATCTTACTTTCCCCCGGAATTTATGATATTTGATGAGCCATGGGGAATTACACTTACTGTAGAAGATATCACTTCAACAGGTTTAACTATTGTATGTACACAATCGGGAGGTAATCCAACAGGCAGACTGCAAACAGGCAGTTGGTTTATATTGGAAACATGGACAAAAGAGAATGGTTGGAAGGAGGTTCCCCTCTTTATGGAGGTGGCATGGACAGAGGAAGCATGGAGCATTCCCCAAAATGATTCAACTCTGTGGGAAGTAAACTGGGAATGGCTATATGGAGTTGTTCCCAGTGGTAAATATCGAATAGGAAAGAGGATTATGGATTTTAGAAGTAGTGGAGATTTTGATAATGCTGTGTATTATGCAGAATTTATAATTTAAGGGAAAATATGGGTGAAAAGATTGATAAACAAATTGTCTATAATTATTTGGCTGCAATTCCCAAGGGGAAAGTTGTAACTTATGGTCAGATTGCAGAGTTTTTAGGAAATAAAAATTTTGCACGTGTCGTAGGAACGATTTTGCATGATAATCCGGATGGAGATAAGTACCCTTGCTACAAAGTGGTAAATGCAAAGGGAAGTTTAGCAAAGAATTATGCCTTTGGGGGTGCTGATTCGCAAAAAATACGTCTAGAAGCGGAGGGAATCATTATAAATAACAATAAAGTTGACCTTAATGTATATCAATGGTTGTATGGAGATAACGAAAGTTGGTAAATAAATCAAAGTATGGGAATACAAATACATTTTCAGTTCAAGGGGAATATTGGATATCATATTAATGAATCGGAAAAGGAATTTTACAAAATGAAATTAGCAGTCTGAAATGAATAATTTTCCACCAAATGACAAATCCTTAAAGCATGAGAAATGCTTTAGGAGGATGGTCAGATGGTACAGCAAAAAGTAGAAATATGTGGTGTGAATACGGCAAAGCTTCCGCTCCTGAAACAACAGGAGAAGGAAGCTTTGTTTGTGAGGATCAAAGATGGAGACATAGAAGCAAGAGAAGAGTTTATTAAGGGAAATCTTAGGCTGGTGTTAAGTGTGATTAAAAGATTTTCCTCTTCCAATGAAAATGTAGATGATTTATTCCAAATAGGATGTATGGGCTTAATGAAAGCCATAGATAATTTTGACATTACCCTTAACGTAAAATTCTCAACCTATGCAGTACCCATGATTCAAGGAGAGATTCGCAGGTTTTTAAGAGATAATTCTACCATACGTGTCAGCAGATCCATAAAAGATACTGCTTATAAAGCCATTTATACCAAGGAAGCCATGATGAAAAATAATTTTAAAGAACCCACCATAGCGGAAATTGCTAAGGAAGTCGGGGTATCTAAGGAGGAAATCGTATATGCTTTGGATGCTATACAAAATCCCATGAGTCTTTATGAACCAGTATATACGGAGGGAGGGGATACCCTTTATGTGATGGACCAAATCAGTGATAAAAAAAATAAAGAAGAGAAGTGGGTAGAACACTTATCCTTAAATGAAGCAATGAAGCAGTTAAATAAAAGAGAATATGAAATTATCAGCCTGCGTTTTTTTGAAGGAAAAACACAGATGGAGGTGGCAGAGATGATTGGGATTTCCCAGGCTCAGGTCAGCCGTTTGGAAAAGAATGCACTTCATTCCATGAGACGTTTTTTGCTGTAAAGGAAGAGAAAAAAAGACTTTTTTTAAAATACAGCATAAGATAAAGAAAAAGGATGAAAAAAATGCTCTATAGTGAACTGCGAAGAAAAGAAGTCATTAATATGAGAGATTGCAGAAAACTGGGGAAAGTGGTAGATTTAGAATTTGATGAATGTAACGGATGTATTAAGAAACTGAAGGTTGCAGATTTTTGTAAATGTAAATGTTATAATTACCTTCCCCATTGCTGCAGAATGCTTTGGAAGGATGCGGATTATACCATTTGTTATCATGAAATTAAGCAGTTGGGTCCGGATATTATCGTGGTAGATATTTGCTAAGAAAGCTTGGTCTAATCTCTAGTGTAACGGTTTCTAAATAACTATACCATTCACATAGAATATTTTTCTGAGAGTGAAGTTCAAAAAATGTAGGCGTAGCGGGCTACGCTGAGGCTTTTTGAATCTTTGCTATCAGGAAAATAGGCATGTGATATGGT
>JAFXGR010000052.1 GCA_017520155.1 Lachnospiraceae bacterium | reverse complement strand
GCCAGCTGTATCATTGCTTATCTGGGATGGAAAAAAGGTTATACTATTTATAGTGAAGCAGCCAATGATACAGAAATCTTAAGAATGCTGGACGAAAATTATAAACTTACCAATGAGGTGTTGTGTAAAGCCTATGGGTATGATGAAAAGGAGCAACAGGAGTTTGCGCTTTTATCCAGAGCAAAGTTTCTAGATCCTACCATCGTAGATACGGTAGAACGAAATGCAAGAGATCCCAAAAGAAAAGTGGCGGAAGGAGAGAGGCTTCTTGGCCCCATTAAACTGCTTCATGAATATGGAAAGGATGCTTCTGTATTGGAAAAAACAGTAGCAGCGGCCTTACAATATGATCATCCAAAGGAAGCACAGTGGAAACTTTTATTAGAGGAAAAAGGACCTGAATGGATTCTGGAAGAGATTTGCGGACTGAAAAAAGAAGATAAAATATCAAAAAATATTATGAAATATTATAAAGAGTAAAAAAATAGGGGATTGTTAATAGTGTTTTTGTTACATTATTCACATACCCTCTTTTTTTAAATGTGTTTGTATATTATAATGTTTATAACTATTCAGGGCAGCAGAAATAGGGAAAAACAGGTGATGAAATTTTGCCTTCAAAAGGCTGTTTTTTATATTTCTATTGGAGAAATGTCCAAACTCCTAAAATACGCAGTATTTTAGATAATGTCCTGAAGAATTGCAATAAACTAAAAAACAAAACGGAGGTAATGATTATGTTAAAGGGTATTCCAAAAATTCTTTCACCTGAATTATTAAAAGTATTGGCAGAGATGGGACATAGTGACCGTCTTGTTATTTCCGACGGAAATTTTCCTGCAGAGTCTATGGGAAAAAATGCAATTGTTATTCGCTGTGACGGTCATGGTGTACCGGAGCTTTTAGATGCGATTTTACAGGTATTTCCTTTAGATACTTATGTAGAAAAGCCGGTAAATCTTATGGAGGTTATGGCCGGTGATACGGTAGAGACCCCTATTTGGGATACATACAAAGAGATTATTGCCAAATACGATGACAGAGGAGCAGAAGCAGTAGGAAATATTGAACGTTTTAAGTTCTACGACGAAGCAAAAGAAGCTTATGCTATTATTGCAACAGGTGAAAGTGCCTTATATGCAAACGTAATGCTTCAAAAGGGTGTAGTTGTGGACTAATCCGTTAAAAAGAGAAGATTACGGAAAAAGAGGAAATAAATGTTAGATAGAGTAGAGACCATATTTGATCATATGGGACCAATGTTAAAAAAAGTGAAGAAAAAACAGTACGAAGAAAATATGAAGGCCTTTCGAGAGGAGTATAATCATTATTTTTTTGAAATGACAGATTATATGAAAACGGAAAAAAAAGAGGTGATGGCCAAAGAAATTTCCAAAGTCTTTATTGCAGCAGTGAAGGAGAGGTTTGAGAAAAAAGGAAAAATTAAAGGTTATATTCAAATGGATTTAAACTTTTTTATGATCTATTACGTTTTTCCGGCAATTCTTATGACGCAGCATGAGGAGGCAAAGCTGATTGCCGATACTCTTTGTGAGGACTGGGGAAATAGCTTTAAGGACAGTAAAATCGGTTATACCGACTATGATACGATTTACAACTCCTTTAAGGAAAAAATCTTTGGATTGTTTTAGAAACGGGGAAGAAAAATGAGTAAATATTTTTTAGCAATTGATATCGGTGCTTCCAGCGGAAGACATATTTTGGGCAGCTATGAAAACGGTAAAATTGCCTTAGAAGAGGTATATCGTTTCTGGAATGGAATGGATGATGTGGAGGGAACACTTTGTTGGGATACCAATCGTTTATTTAATGAAATCATTACAGGAATGAAAAAATGTAAGGAGATGGGCAAAATTCCCGTGAGTGTGGGAGTAGATACCTGGGGAGTAGATTTTGTTCTTTTGGATGAAGAAGAAAAAATTATCGGTAAAACCGTGGGATATCGTGACAACAGAACCGAGGGAATGGATGAAGAAGTATATAAGATTATTCCGGAAGATGAATTGTATGCAAGAGGAGGGATCCAAAAGGCAATTTACAATACCATCTATCAGTTAATGGCAGTAAAGAAAAATCATCCCGAAGAATTGGAGAAGGCAGATGCTATGTTAATGATTCCTGACTTTTTCCACTATAAATTAAGCGGAAAAAAAGTACAGGAGTATACAGAGGCAACCACCTCACAGTTAATCAATCCTCATACAAAGGATTGGGATTTTGAATTGATTGACAGATTGGGATTTCCAAGAAAAATCTTTAAGGAAATTCATATGCCGGGAACGGCAATCGGAGATTTAACAAAAGAGGTACAGGAATTAGTTGGCTACAATTGTCAGGTAGTGCTTCCTCCTACCCATGATACTGCAGCAGCAGTTATGGCCCTTCCTACCAACGCAGAAGATACCTGCTACATCAGTTCCGGAACTTGGTCTTTAATGGGAGTAGAAATGGCAGAGCCCAATTGCTCCCCTGCCAGCAAAGAGGAAAACTTTACTAATGAAGGCGGTTATGGCGGAAAAATTACTTACCTTGCCAACATTATGGGCTTGTGGATGATTAATTCCTTAAGAGATCAGCAGGTACCGGATATGTCTTATGGTGAGCTTTGTGAAAAAGCTTCTCATGAAAGCATTTCTACCATTGTAGACTGTCAGGATGAAAGCTTCTTAGCACCCAAGGATATGGCAGAAGCAGTAAAGGAATACTGCAGGAAGACAAATCAGGAAGTGCCGCAAACTGTTCCCGCCATAGCTAGTGTTATCTATAACTCTTTGGCAAAATGTTATGCAGATAAGTTAAAGGGAATTGAAAAAATTACAGGAGTAAAATATGACCGCATCAATGTAATCGGCGGAGGCTCCAATGCAGTATATCTAAATGAACTTACAGCAAAATATACCGGTGTAGATGTATATGCAGGTCCCGGTGAAGCTACGGCTATCGGAAATATTCTTGCCCAGATGATGGGAGATAAGACCTTTACTGATTTAAAGGAAGCAAGACAATGCGTATCAGATTCCTTTGATATTAAAATTTATGAGGCGAAGTAAGATAAAATGAAAAACAGTAAGACAAAAACAATCTGTTTTACCAATAATAAAGGAGGCAGTGGTAAATCCACTGCCTGCGCCAATTTGGCCTACGAACTGTCCCGGGCAGGGAAAAAAGTTCTTATGGTAGATACAGATATGCAGCTGAATCTTTCACTTTCCTTTTTTGATGAAGAAAAGGTGCTGGAAATGGCAGAAAGTGAAAAAAATCTTTATTATGCCATAAAGAAAAAGGATGATTTAAAAGATTATATTGTTTCTACTCCATACGAAAATCTGGATCTGATTCCCTCCTCTACGCTGATCAGTCAGATAGAATATGAACTTTTTACCATGATGCAAAGAGAATATATTTTGAAAAAATGTCTTAAGGGGATATATGAATCAGAAGAGTATGACTATGTTTTGCTGGATGCGCCCCCTACTTTGGGAACCTGGGTAATTAACATTTTATGTACTTCAGATTACGTTATTGTTCCTGTAGAGGCCTCGCCCTGGGGATTATTTGGTTTGGCAAATATGTTTGATTTCCTGGGAGGGATGGGAGAAATGACAGAAGCTGCTGTTATGGGAGTCTTAATCACTAAGGTAGATGAGCGAAAAAATTATTATAAGCAAACCAGAGAAATCCTGGCAGGCTACGAAGCCATTCATGTATTTGATTCCTTTATTCATGTGGATACAGCCATTGAATGGGCGCAGGATGCTTCCGTACCTGTAGGAATATATAAAAAAAGCACCAGAAGTGCCAAGGAGTTTAGTCAGCTGGCAAAGGAGGTTATGGAATATGGCAGTAGGTAAAGGAAGCATGGATCGGGCATCCAAAGCATTAAAAACTACCACAAATAAAACAGCTACACAGGAGAAAACAACAGCACCTAGGAAAAGAACGAAAAAGGATGTACAAGAAATGAAGACAGCGGTTATTACGGCTACAGATCCACAGGTGATGGAACTGGTAGAAAAAGCACAGACCGAAAAAGTAGGTAAAGGAAAAGAAAAGAAGGAAATACAGCCTGCCTGCAATACGATCTGTGGAATCGGTGATGAGCTTCCGGTTTATTTTTTATAGTCTGTAATTTTTTTCAAGGATTGTAAATGGCAGTTTAATACCAGATCTTTTGGGAAGTTTTGCTCTTCCAATAAAGGATAAATATATTCCATATTTCCAATATTTTTACTTCCGTGACTGTCACTGGATAAGAGAATAGGAAGTTGGATGTTTTTGCAGATCTTTAAAATGGATCTGCAATTTTTTTGTCCTCCTACACGGTAGGCATTAGGCATTAAAGAGCCATTATTTATTTCGGGATAGATTCCCTTTGCCTTAGCGTGGAGTAAAAGTGCTTCAAAATCCACAGGAAAACGGTCATCATCAATATGGCCCAGAAAACGAACCTTGGGATGGTTCATTGCCTTTACATAAACTGAAGTCAGATCATTATGTTCGTAAGGAGTAAAAATAGGCGGATGAATGCTGATAAAGGCATAATCAAGCCCTTGAAGAACATTATCCTCAAGATCTACCCTGCCCTCCATATCTATAATATTTAGTTCTGCACCATATAATATCTCTATCCCGAATCTGTTTTTTTTAGCATATTTAAGTCCTCTGAAATAAGAAGGAAGGGCGGAACCTTTGGTGGCAGGACCGTGATCGGAAATGCCAAGAAGAAAAAGCCCCTTTTTGCAGGCAGATTGAATCAGAGCAGAAACTGTATCTGTGGTACCGTGTCCGCTGCTGATACTATGGGTGTGTAGATCAAATAAAACAGGATAAGCAGAATTGATATTATGGGATAAATTATACATAAAAAAATAAACCTCTTAAGATTAAATAATAATATTATTGTGATTATTCTATCTTATTATAGTCCAAAAATGTGGATTTTCCAATCCTCAATTTGAAAAAACCACATAAAAACCAACAAAAACCAAAATAACATATGATAAAAACCACATAAAACTATAAAATACATAAAAAATACATAGGGAACGGAAAAGATAAGTGTTGTTTTTTGTTGACTTAGAAGAGTAAACATACTATAATCAAACTATCCGAATAGTTATATTTTTCTTGTAAAGATTCTAACAAAAGGGAGAACAAAGAAATGGAAAACAAACAACGAATTATTCAGGAACTGGTTCCCGGTAAGCAGGTGACTTTGGCCCATATTATTGCCAGTCCCGATCCTATTATGTACAGTAAGCTGGGATTAAAACCGGGAGTGGAGGAAAGCAGAGCAGCTTTGGGAATTGTCACCGTAAGCCCTGCAGAAACAGCCATTATCATGGCAGATATTGGAATGAAATCTTCTGCAGCACAGCTGGGATTTGTGGATCGTTTTTCCGGCTCGGTAATTGTAACCGGTACAGTTTCAGAGGTAGAGTCTTCTTTAGAGGCTATGCTTTCTTATGTAAAGCAGACTCTTGGCTATTTTGTTGTTCCCATTACCCGAACTTAACATCATGAGAAAGATTATTTTAATGGGAAGCAGCAGAGCAGGAAAAACTACCTTGACTCAGGCTCTGCGGGGAGAAAAGATCGTACATAAAAAGACCCAGTATATCAACCATTATGATGTAATTATTGATACACCGGGAGAGTATCTGCAATGCGGAAGGCTGGGACGGGCCTTGGCTCTTTATTCCTATGAAGCAGATGTGGTTGGTCTTTTGGCTTCCTCTATTGAACCCTTTTGCCTTTATCCTCCTAATGTTGCCTGTATGGTAAACAGAGAGGTTATTGGAATTGTAACAAAGATTGACAAGCCGGATGCTGATCCGAAACTGGCGGCCTCATGGTTAAAAAATGCAGGCTGTGAAACCATCTTTTACGTAAATTCCAAAACAGGAGAAGGAGTGGGAGATCTTTTTGAATATTTAAGAGAGGCGGGAGATGTTCTTCCCTGGGAAAAAGAAGAAAAATAGAAACTATAAAAAAAGAACAAATAAGAAGGAGAAGAAAAATGGCACTGAATGAATACGAAATCAAAAAAATGATATGTGACGTGGGAAGAAGAATCTATGATCGTAACATGGTAGCAGCAAATGACGGTAATATTTCCGTAAAGCTCAATGATAATGAATTTTTATGTACACCTACAGGAGTATCCAAAGGATTTATGACACCTGAATACATCTGTAAAGTAGATGCACAGGGAAATGTAATTCAGGCAAACAAAGGGTTCAAACCATCTTCAGAAATTAAAATGCATATGAGAGTATATGCAAAAAGACCGGATGTTGGTTCTGTTGTTCATGCTCATCCTACTTTTGCAACAGCCTTTGCAATTGCAGGTATTCCGTTAACACAGCCCATCATGCCGGAAGCAGTAATCGCTTTAGGATGCGTTCCCATTGCACCGTACGGAACTCCTTCTACTATGGAAATTCCTGACAGATTAGAGCCCTACTTAGATCATTTTGATGCTGTTTTATTGGAAAGCCATGGAGCATTAACATGGTCTACTGATCTTATGGCAGCTTATATGAAAATGGAATCCTTAGAATTCTATGCTGAATTATTATATAAGGCAAAACAGTTGGGTGGACCTAAGGAATTTGATAAAGAACAGATTGCAAAATTATACGAAATCAGAAGAAAGATGGGACTTCCCGGACGTCATCCCGCAAACCTTTGCCAGAATAAAGGAAAAGAAAACTGCCATAACTGCGGCGGCGGATGCAGTAGCACACCTCAGGCGGAAGGAAGCACAGATAATCAGGAATTAGTGGCAGCAATCACGAAAAAGGTATTAGAACAGTTAGGCAAATAAAAGATGAAAGAAACAACACTGGAACAAAAGATTAACGATATTGTTGAGAATGGAATCTTAAAGGGAATCATGTCTCTGGAGGTTGCAGTAAAGTTAATTCAGGCTGTAGAGAAAAAAGCAGAGGAAATGGGACTGGCAGTAGTTATTGCCGTTTCCGATGCAGCGGGCAGACCCATAGCAGTGCATTGTATGGACGGAGCTTTTTTTGGAAGCTTTGATGTAGCCCTGAATAAAACCTACACTTCCACAGCCTTCCAGATGCCCACCGCAAAGCTTGCTAAGCTTTGTGAACCGGGGGGAGATTTCTATGGATTACAGTTTTCCAACGATGGAAAAGTAATGATATTGGGCGGAGGAGAGCCGCTTATGGTAGGAAATACCATGATTGGAGCCATTGGAGTATCCGGAGCCAGTGCAAAGGATGATTCTGATCTGGCGGTGTACGGAAATACCGCTCTGAAGGAGGTAATAGCGTGTCTGTAGATGAACGTATGGTTCATGAGATCGTTCAGAAGGTTATGGCCAATATGCAGATTAATTCCGAAGTGTCCGGAATGCACGGTGTATTTAACTGCATGCACAAAGCCATCGAAGCTTCTATCGAAGCACAGAAGAAGGTTCGTGTAATGACCTTGGACCAAAGAGAAAAAATAATTTCCATTATCAGAAAAAAAGTACATGAAAATGCTGAAATATTAGCGAATATGGGTGTAAATGAGACCGGAATGGGAAATGTGGGAGACAAAATCCTTAAACATCAGCTGACGGCAGAAAAAACACCGGGAACAGAAGATATTTCTACGGTAGCATGGAGCGGAGACAGAGGACTTACTTTAGTGGAGATGGGTCCCTTTGGTGTAATTGGGGCAATTACCCCGGCAACCAACCCTTCCGAAACCGTAATCTGTAATTGTATTGGTATGCTGGCAGGAGGAAATACTGTAGTATTTAATCCTCATCCCAATGCCAAGAAAACAACAATTTATACCATTAATATGATTAATGAAGCATCCTTGGAAGCCGGTGGACCGGATAATATTGCGGTAACGGTGGAAGAGCCTACTATGGAGTCCAGCTCCATTATGATGAAGCATCCCGCCATTCATTTATTGGTGGCAACGGGAGGACCGGGAGTAGTAACAGCAGTTCTTTCTTCCGGAAAGAGAGCTATCGGAGCAGGTGCAGGAAATCCTCCTGTACTGGTAGATGAAACTGCAGATGTAAGAAAGGCGGCAAAGGATATTATTAACGGCTGTACCTTTGACAACAATCTGCCCTGTATTGCGGAAAAAGAAATTGTAGCAGTGGACAGTATAGCAGATGAACTGATGAATTATATGATCAGCGAAAACGGCTGCTATCTGGCAGATAAAGAAGTTTTAGACAAACTGGTGAATACCGTACTTACTCCCAAAGGAGCATTAAACAGAAAATGTGTGGGAAGAGATGCCAGAACTCTTCTTTCCATGGTGGGAGTAAATGTAGGACCGGAAATTCGATGTATTGTATTTGAGGGAGAAAAAGAACATCCTCTCATTGCAGAAGAATTAATGATGCCCATTCTTGGAATGGTAAGAGTAAAAGATTTTGAAGAGGGCGTGGAAACTGCTGTATGGCTGGAACACGGCAACAGACATTCTGCCCATATTCATTCCAAAAATGTGGATCATATTACCACTTATGCCAGAGCTATGGATACAGCAATTTTAGTAAAGAATGGTCCCAGTTATGCAGCTCTTGGATTTGGCGGAGAAGGATATTGTACCTTCACCATAGCATCCAGAACGGGAGAAGGCTTAACTGCGGCACACAGCTTTACCAAGAGCAGACGTTGTACCATGTCTGACAGTTTATGTATCCGATAAAAGAGAAGGTGTATTACGGAGAACGTAAAGAACTAAAGGAGAGAAAATTATGGCAGTAAGAGAACAGGATGTGGAATTAATCGTAAGACAAATCCTGGACCAGATGGGACAGGCTGTACCTGCCCCCAGTGTGGCAAAAACAAGCGGTACAGGAATTCCTTCTACCGCTCATGTGGCAATGCTGACAGAACTGGGCAAATTTGAAATTAGAGAATATCCTATGCCGGAAGTAGGAGATAATGATATTCTTGTAAAAGTAGAAGGTTGTGGAGTTTGCGGAACAGATGCACACGAATTTAAGAATGATCCCTTTGGAATGATTCCTTTTGTACCGGGACATGAAGGTACCGGAGAAATCGTAAAAATGGGAAAAAATGTAAAAAAAGATTCTGCAGGTAAGGACTTAAATGTTGGAGATAAAGTTGTAACCTGTATGATTTTTAAGGATAATCCCGATATCACAATGTTTGATCTCAACAAACAGAATGTAGGCGGAGCAGACGTATACGGTTTATTACCGGATGATGATATTCATTTAAACGGATGGTTTGCGGATTACATTTTAGTAAGAGGTGGATCTACCATTTTCAATGTAAGTGATCTTGATCTTGATTCCAGAATCTTAATCGAGCCTTGTGCAGTTTTGATTCATGCAGTGGAAAGAGCAAAAACAACAAATATTTTGAAGTTCAATAGCAGAGTGGCAGTACAAGGATGCGGTCCTACTGGTCTTATCTGTATTGCAATCTTAAGAACTATGGGAATTGAGAATATCACAGCAGTTGATGGAAATCAGCAGAGACTGGAATTTGCAAAACGTTTGGGAGCAACCAGAACAGTTAACTTTATGGAACATCAGGGAATTGAAGCTTTAACAAAGGCAGTAGAAGATTCCTTTGACGGACATTTAGCAGACTTTGCCTTCCAGTGTACAGGAAATCCTAAGGCTCACGCTAATATTTATAAATTCATCCGTAACGGTGGTGGACTTTGTGAATTAGGATTCTTTATCAATGGTGGTGATGCACAGATTAATCCTCATTTTGATTTATGTGCAAAAGAAATTACTTTAGTAGGATCTTGGGTATATACGTTAAGAGATTATGCAACTACCTTTGATTTCTTAAAGAGAGCAAAGGGAATTGGACTTCCTATGGCAGAATTGATTACTCATAGATATCCTTTGGAACAAATTAATGAAGCCTTAAAGAAAAATCTGGAAATGACAGGTCTCAAAATTGCTATGGTCAATGAATAAGATATCCGCTCTTAACAGAATAAGGAAAGGGAGGGATGATAAAAGAGATGGCAAAACAGGAGAATCAGGAAGCAGTAGGTCTGCTGGAAGTATTTGGGCTGGTATGTGCCTTTCTGGCAGCAGATGCAGGCTGTAAGGCAGCCAATGTACATCTGGAGGTTTTTGATAAAAATAAACCTGCCAATGCAGATGCACTTCCCGTACCGCTTCTGGTAACAGTAAAATTCAGAGGTAGCGTAGCAGATGTTGAGGAGGCTATGAGGGCAGCAGAAGCAGTGGCAGCAGCCCATACAGGAATTGTCTCCAAATATATTATCCCAAGACCTACCGCAGATACAGAAAAAATGCTGAAAATCAGCGCTTTAGATAAAAATTAATTGGAAAAGAAAATTAGGATTCAGGAGGAACGAAATATGGCACAGGAAGCATTAGGAATGGTGGAAACAAGAGGACTTACAGCAGCAATCGAAGCTGCAGATGCAATGACAAAAGCAGCAGAAGTAGCATTAGTAGGAACAGAAAAAATCGGTTCCGGATTAGTAACCGTTATGGTACGCGGGGATGTAGGAGCTGTAAAAGCAGCTGTAGAAGCAGGAGAAAGTGCAGCCAGCAAACTGGGAGAATTAGTGGCTACCCACGTAATTCCAAGACCTCATAGTGATGTAGAAAATATCCTTCCTAAGATTAAATAGGAAAGAAGTAAAGGAGAACCGGCATGGCAAATGCATTAGGATTTATAGAAATCACCGGTGTGGTAGCGGCTATGGATGCCCTTGATATTATGTGTAAGGCGGCAGACGTTACATTAGCTACCTGGGAGAGAAAGCTGGGTGGCAGGCTGGTTACTCTGGTGGTTGAAGGTAAAGTAGAGGCAGTGAGACAATCGGTAGAGGCGGCAACAGCCAGAGCCTTAAAGAAACCGGTATCTGTTGGGATTCTTCCCAATCCACATCCGGAAATTGTTAGAATGGTTGCCTTATCTGCCAGTCGGTTTAAGGGAAAACCTGAGCCCTCAAGTGAGTCAAAGCAATTGGGAGAAGATCCCCCGGATTTTGTACCAAAGGAAAAATAAAGTAAAGCTTAAGGAATAAAGAATGATAAGGAGGAAATTGTAATGGCATTAGAAGCATTAGGAATGGTGGAAACAAGAGGTTTAGTAGCAGCAATTGAAGCAGCAGATGCAATGTGCAAGGCTGCAAACGTAACTTTAGTAGGAACAGAAAAAATCGGTTCCGGATTAGTAACTGTTATGGTACGTGGAGATGTAGGAGCAGTAAAATCTTCTGTAGAAGCAGGAGAAAACAGTGCTCGTGCTTTAGGTGAAGTAATTGCTACACATGTAATCCCAAGACCTCACGGCGATGTAGAAATGATTTTACCCACAGTAAAATAATGTTGAATCAGTAGATAAGGGACGGTGTAGATCTTGAGTACATATGGAAATGTAGAAGAAATTACCAAGATGGTATTACAGGCAATGGAAAGTGTGGGAAGTGAGAGACCTACCTTTAAAGTACCGGTAGGAATTTCCGCCAGACATATCCATTTAACTCAACAGGATGTGGAAAAATTGTTTGGCGAAGGCTATCAGCTTACCAGGAAAAAGGAGCTGATGGGGGGACAGTTTGCATCCAATGAACAATGTACCATTGTAGGACTTAAATTAAGAGCTATCGAGAACGTGAGAATTTTAGGTCCCGTTAGAAGTAAATCACAGGTAGAGATTTCTGCTACCGATGCCAGAACTTTGGGAATTAAAGCCCCCACAAGACAATCCGGTGATGTAGCAGGCTCAGCCCCCATTGCACTGGTTGGACCTAAGGGTGCCATTTATCTGGAGGAAGGCTGTATTGTGGCCGCCAGACATATTCATTTATGTCCTGCAGATGCAAAGGCAGCAGGGTTAAAGGATAATGATTTTGTTTCCGTACAAATGGGAAATGAAAGAGGTGCGGTGTTAGGAAACGTAAAAATTCGTGTAGATGAATCTTTTACTACAGAAATGCATATTGATACTGATGAGGCGAATGCCTGTCAGGTAAAACAGGACGATTTAGTGACAATCATGTTATAAAACTAAAATGGAGAGCTTGTATGATTATTGGAAAAGTAGTAGGAAGCTTATTTTCGACCAGAAAAAGTGATGAATTAGTGGGAAATAAATTTATGATTGTGGAACCGGCAGAAAGCTTTGGAAAGGCCGGAAGTCGTCTGGTTGCAATAGATATTATTGGTGCCGGTATTGGAGAAAACGTGTTGGTAGCCTGCGGAAGTGCAGCGAGAATCGGCTGTAATATGCCGGATGCGCCGGTGGATGCAGCTATTGTAGGCATCATTGATGAAGGACAGGATTGGAGCAAATAAATATGCTGATCGATGAACTGAAAAGTATTGCAAGAGAATATGGTATAGTGGGAGCCGGCGGAGCCGGTTTCCCGGCTTATGCCAAAATGACAGAAAAGGCAGACACAGTAATTTTAAACTGTGTGGAATGTGAACCATTATTAAAATTACACAGACAATTGCTTGCCGGCTATACGGAAGAAATTATTGGTATGTTGGATACCGTAAGGGAAGCTTTAGGAGCAAAAGAAGCAATTGTAGGAATTAAAAGCGAATATACGACTACCATAAGGGCATTGGAGGAAATTCTACCGGATTATCCCAAGGTAAGGATTTGTTCTCTTCAAGCCTCCTATCCCATGGGGGATGAGGTAATCTTAATATATGAAGCCACGGGAAGGGTAATAAAACCCGGAGGGCTTCCCATAGATGAAGGCGTTGTAGTTTATAATGTAGAGACCATGTATAATTTATATAAGGCAGTAGATAAGAAAGAAGCAGTGTATAAAAAGCTGGTATCCATTGTAGGGGAAATTGATACGCCAAAAACCATATGGGTTCCGGTGGGAACCTGTGTAAAGGATGCTGTTGCTCTGGCAGGCAGAGTAACGGTAAACGACCCCGTTTATGTAATGGGCGGTCCGATGATGGGTCGTCTGGGAACGGATAATACCTTAATCACAAAAACAACAAATGCAATTATTATTTTGCCGAAGGATCATTCTCTTCCTATGAGGATGGTAAAAAATTTGGCAGTGGAGCGTAACCGTGCTGCATCCATATGCTGCCAGTGCAGGGCTTGTACTGATTTATG
>JAFXGR010000051.1 GCA_017520155.1 Lachnospiraceae bacterium | reverse complement strand
CAGTGTAAGTGAACAAAAAAAGATGGTAGAAGAGGTAACCGTAAGTTTTGGACAGGTAGAAGAAGGTATGGAGAATTTACATTCAGCAATAGATGTTCTTGGTCATGAGGTAAATGAAATTGTAGAAGCTAATAAGATCATTGTAGAAAGTGTAGGAACCTTAACTGCCGCAGCAACAGATGTATCTCAAAGTGTATCTAATGGTACGGAAACCATAGATGTGGCCTTTAACAGTTTGAATATCTTTTGTGAAACATTTATGGGAGCCTTTGAGGAATTGGAACACTTAAAGGAAACTGTAGAGATTTAAATAAGAGAACAAAGAGAGTTCGGAAAGGGGACTGGAAATGGATAAACAGGTGATAGTTGCAATTGGACGAGAATTTGGAAGCGGCGGACATATTATTGGTGAAGAAATTGCGAAGCGTTTTAGTCTCCCTTTCTATGATCATAACTTATTATCCCAAATTGCTGAGGATAATAATATGGATCATGAAATTTTAAAGCAGTATGACGAAAAACCCAGAAACCGTCTTTTTACTCGTACAGTGGCAGGTTTTGGAGGCTCACCGGAAGAAAATGTGGCAACATTGCAGTTTGATTATCTGTTAAAAATGGCACGAGAAGGGAAATCCTTTGTTGTGGTAGGCAGATGCGCAGAATCAAAATTAAGTAAATTTCCTTCCTTAATTTCCATCTTTGTTTTAGGGGATTATGAAGCAAAGATGGAAAGGGTAAAAGAGGTATACCAACTTTCGGCAGAGGAAGCAAAAGAAGCCATGAAAAGAGAAGACTGGAAGAGAAAATCCTACCATAATTATTATTGTAAGTCAAAGTGGGGAGATTCCAGAAATTATGATTTAACAATAAACAGCAGTAAATTAGGAATCGAAAAAACTATTGATATATTGGAGCAATATATTAAAGAAAGAATTGAAGAATGAAGCATTCCATAAGAAAGCAGTTTACGTATATTTTTATCGGCATGATGGCGGCCACAGTAGCCGCCTGTTGGCTTTTAAACACCTTATTTTTAGAAAAATATTATCAAAGAGAAAAACAAAAAAATTTATTGGAAGTATATCACTCCATAAATGAAGCTATTGGGGAAAATACATGGAAGACTAAGGAGTATTCCAATGTTACCTTAATGAGTCTGTGCAGTAAATACGGAATTGCCGGGATTGTAATTGATATCAGAACACAGGAGATTATTTCTTTTGGAGCAGATGAAAAGCAATCGCACAGACAGTTATGGGATAATTTGATTTTGACAGACCGTAATGATGGGGATTACCTTTTGGAGACACAACAGTATCGGATGATGATTGTTAAGGACCAGCTTACCAAAACGGATTATGTGGAGTTGTGGGGAAATCTTTCTAATGGAGATATGTTTTTGCTAAGAACTGCTTTAGACAGCATAAGGGAAAGTGTAGCTATTTCCAACCGTTTTTTGGCTTATGCAGGGATTGGTTCTTCTCTGATAAGCGGTGTTGTTATTTGGTTTCTTACCAGAAAGTATACAAGACCGATAATGGAACTGGCAGCGATATCTAAAAGAATGGCTGATTTGGACTTTGGAGTAAAATACCGGGGAAAGACAGAAAATGAAATCGGTATATTGGGAGAGAATATTAACCATATGTCAAAAGAACTGGAACATACTATTTCAGAACTTAAGACATTAAATATGGAACTTACAAAGGACATTGAAAATAAGGAAAAGCTGGAAGAAATGAGAATTGATTTTCTGTCCGGAATATCTCATGAATTAAAAACCCCTATTGCATTAATTCAAGGTTATGCCGAAGGTTTGAAAGATGGTATATTAGAGGATAAAGGAGAAAAAGATTATTATTGTGATGTGATCATGGATGAAGCATCAAAGATGAATGAAATCGTGAAAAAATTGATTGTGTTAAACCACTTAGAGTATGAAAAAGATAACGCAAAAGTGGAGAGAATTAATTTGTCTCAACTGATCCTTCATTATATAGAAAACATCAGCTTTTATCTAAAACAGAATAATATTTTGCTAAGTCATAATATATCCCGGGATCTGTACATTTGGGGAGATGAATTTAAAATAGAAGAAGTGATGGATAATTATTTCACCAATGCATTACATCATGTGAAGGAAGATAAAAAGGGGAATAAGCGAATACATGTTTCTGTTACTGAAGAGGAAAAAACGATAAAAATTACTGTATTCAATACAGGAGAGCACATTCCGGAAGAAGCCTTGGAGCGGGTATGGGAAAAATTTTATAAAATTGATAAATCCAGAACAAGAGAATATGGGGGAAGCGGGATAGGCTTATCTATTGTAAAGGCAATTATGGAAAGTCTGCGGCAAAATTATGGAGTAGAAAATACTTGTGAAGGAGTAGCTTTTTGGTTTGAAGCAGAGAAGGCGTAGAGATTTTTGTAAGAAGAATGTACTTATAGAAAAAGAGAGCGAAGTAGGTGTGAGGATTTTTAATTTTTATCATATGGTGTCTTGCAGGAATCAAAATT
>JAFXGR010000050.1 GCA_017520155.1 Lachnospiraceae bacterium | reverse complement strand
CCATATCACATGCCTATTTTCCTGATAGCAAAGATTCAAAAAGCCTCAGCGTAGCCCGCTACGCCTACATTTTTTGAACTTCACTCTCAGAAAAATATTCTATGTGAATGGTATAGTTATTTAGAAACCGTTACACTAGTCGAAGATTCTCTTCTCCCACCAGCTCTTCCAGCTGTTTTCTTAATTCCTTTGTTGCACAAACATTCTGATTTGGAGGCAGAGTTTTCATTGCCTTTGGTGTTTCAATATAAAAGATTACCTGATCCGAACCTTCCCATGGCTTTAAGATCTCCATAACCTGTTTTTCCAAAGAAAGGAATACCTCCTTGGTGGGAAATTTAATCCATAATTTTTTGGGTACCTCATCAAAGCTCATAATACTTTCACAAATGATTTTTCCATCTCTTTCATCATCTGCCTGTACTCTTCCGGTAACAAAAACCTTTCCCTCTTCCACCAGCTTACTGCTGTATTTTTCATATACCTTAGGAAATACTACTACCTCCATATTTCCCACCAGATCCTCTAAACCAAGAAAGCTCATTATCTGATTATTCTTTGTATATTTTATTTTTTTATCCACAATCATACCGCCTACCGTTACCCTGCTTGCCTCTGCTGCTTTAATGGAGCCGGTCTCTTCATCCCACAAAAAATCTGTAGTTTTATTGGTAATATGCTTTTTCCATAATTCCTCGTATTCCTCTAAAGGATGACCGCTGACGTAAACCCCCAGTACCTCTTTTTCAAAGCTCAGCATCATTTCCTTGGTGTATTCTCCCACCGAAGGAAGGGGAATATCAAACTCGCTTTTTTGCTCCTCTCCTACCAGATCAAAAAGCGTAAGCTGACCTGCCATATTATTTTTCTTGTTCTGATGAATATGATCCAAAATACGCAGATATACACTCATCAACTGCTTTCTTGTTCCCCCCAGGCTGTCAAAGGCACCGGCCTTAATAAAGCTTTCGATTACCCGCTTATTTACATAGCCGTATTCATCCCTGGTTATTAAATCCTGAAGATTGTTAAAGGGTCCTCTTGCCTTTCTCTCCGCCACTAAAGCCTCAATTACCGGTCTTCCCACTCCTTTAATGGCTGTCAGGGCATAGACAATTCCCTCTTTTTCCACGGAAAACCCTGCTTCTCCTTTGTTAATATCCGGAGGAAGGATTTCAATCCCCATCTGTCTGCAGCTTAAAATATATTCTGATACTTTTCCTGCATTATCAATAACGGAAGTAAGCAAAGCCGCCATAAATTCTACGGGATAATAATACTTCAAATAAGCGGTCTGATAGGCCACCACCGCATAGCAGGCAGCATGGGATTTATTAAAGGCATATTTGGCAAAGTCCATCATATCGTCATAAATCAGAGATGCCACCTTCTCCTCAATTCCGTTGGCTACACAGCCGGGAACCTGCTCCTCCTTATTTCCATAGACGAAATTTGCCCTTTCCTTTTCCATTACCGACTGTTTTTTCTTACTCATGGCTCTTCTTACCAAATCACTTCGTCCCAGAGTATAGCCTCCCAGGTCACGAACAATCTGCATTACCTGCTCCTGATAAACAATACAGCCGTAGGTGGAGGATAAAATAGGCTCCAGCTCCTTACAGCGATAAGTTATGGAGTCATGATTATCCTTTCCCTTAATATATTTGGGAATAAATTCCATGGGCCCCGGACGATAAAGGGAAATTCCTGCAATAATATCTTCCAGACTTTGGGGCTTAAGCTCCTTCATAAAGCTTTTCATCCCCCCGCTTTCCAACTGAAAAATCCCATCGGTTCTTCCTGTTCCAATAGAGGCCAATACTGCCTTATCATCGTAATCAATGGTATCCGGATCCAGTTCAATTCCTCTGTGCTTTTTAATATTATCCACTGCATTTTGAATTACCGTAAGGGTTCTCAGCCCTAAGAAATCCATTTTTAACAGCCCCAGCTCCTCCAAGGTCGTCATGGGAAACTGAGTAGTAAGAGAACCGTCGCTTCCTCTGGATAAGGGAACAAATTCATCTGCAGCCTTAGGACAAATAACTACTCCCGCAGCATGCATGGAGGTATGCCTGGGAAGCCCCTCCAGTCGTTTGCTCATATCAATAAGGTATTTCACCTGCTCATCAGAGGTATAAAGCTGATGAAATTCCGGATTCATCTCCAAGGCCTTTTCTATGGTCATGTTTAATTCCCCCGGAATCATTTTTGCAATCTGGTCCACAAAGGCATAAGGCAAATCCATTACTCTTCCTACATCCCGGATTACTCCCTTGGCTGCCATGGTACCAAAAGTTACAATCTGAACCACCTTATCTGCTCCGTATTTTTCCCCTACGTAATCGATTACCTCTTGTCTTCTTTCAAAGCAAAAATCAATATCAATATCTGGCATGGACACACGCTCCGGATTTAAGAAACGTTCAAACAGCAGCGAATATTTAATGGGGTCAATATTAGTAATATGAAGACAGTAGGCCACAATACTTCCTGCTGCCGATCCTCTTCCCGGTCCTACGGGAATAGATTGCTTTCTGGCATAATTAATAAAATCCCAAACAATGAGAAAGTAATCCACATATCCCATTTTTCCAATAACTTCCAGTTCATAATCCAATCTTTCCTTTAAGGTCTGCCTTGTATCTGAGGCCGGAAGGAAAAGATAGTCTTCATCTTCCTTTCCGTAACGCTCCTTTAATCCTTCATAACATAAATGGGTAAGGTAGCTTTCCTGAGTATAGCCTTCAGGCACTTCAAAATGAGGCAGCTTAGTTACTCCAAACTCTATCTCCACCTGACAGCGCTGTGCAATTTTTGCCGTATTGTCTATCGCCTCAGGACAATAAGGAAACAGTGCCCTCATCTCCTCCTCACTTTTTACAAAGTATTGTCCTCCTTCATAACGCATTCGATTTTCGTCTGCCAGTTTTTTTCCTGTTTGAATACAAAGTAAAATATCATGGGACTTTTCATCCTGTGCATAGGTATAATGAATATCATTGGTCACCACAAGTTCAATCCCTGTCTCCTTACTGATTCTCATTAATCCCTGATTGGCCATCATCTGCTCTTCAAAGCCATGATTTTGCATCTCCAAAAAGAAATTCCCTTTGCCAAAGCAGGCTTCATATTTTAACGCTGCCTCCTTTGCCTCCTCATAAAACCCCTTTAACAGGTTTCGGTTCACTTCTCCTGCCAGACAGGCTGACAGAGCAATAATTCCTTCATGGTACTGCTGCAAAACTTCCATGTCTACCCTTGGCTTATAATAATATCCGTCTACAAAGCCCTTGCTCACAATCTTCATCAGGTTAGCATAGCCTGTATTATTTTCCGCTAAAAGCACCAGGTGAAAGTATCTCTCCTTATTTCCTCCCGTTTCCTTTTCCAGACGGGAACCATTGGCCACATATACCTCACAGCCAATAATCGGCTTAATGCCTTCCTCCTTTGCTGCCCGGTAAAAATCAATCACCCCGTACATTACACCGTGATCTGTAATGGCAGCAGAGGTCATCCCCAACTCTTTTACTCTTTTTACATATTCTTTAATTTTATTTGAACCATCCAGCAAACTGTATTCTGTATGAACGTGCAAATGGGTAAATGCCATATTTTTCTCCTCTAAGCCGGTGATTTAACTTCTCAAAAGCTTCCGGCCGTTATTTTTTTCTCTACGTTTATCTCATTGTATTAAATCACACAAAAAGCAAAAGTCCCTTAACCATTTAGGATATATCCCCACTTATACTTCAGGCTTTTGACACACACCTCATTATATATAATTTTAGAAAGATAAGAAACCCCTCCTCCCAGAAAAAGGGAGAAGGGGTTATATTTTTGTTAATACTTCTTAATTTCCGGTAAATCGCCAATGAAATTAAACTTATAAGTATTTCTTTAAAACATCTACCTTATCTAATGCTTCCCAAGGAAGATTTAAATCATTACGTCCAAAGTGTCCGTAAGCAGCAGTCTGCTTATAAATAGGGCGACGAAGATCTAACATCTTAATAATTCCTGCAGGACGAAGATCAAAGTTTTCACGTACAATTTCTACCAAACGGATTTCATCTAATTTTCCTGTTCCAAAGGTATCTACACGTACAGAAGTAGGCTGAGCAACACCGATGGCATAGGATAACTGGATTTCACACTTATCAGCAAGACCTGCTGCCACAATATTCTTTGCTACATAACGGGCTGCATATGCTGCAGAACGGTCTACCTTTGTACAGTCTTTTCCGGAGAAAGCACCGCCGCCGTGACGAGCCCATCCGCCGTAAGTATCAACAATAATTTTACGTCCTGTTAAACCGGAGTCACCATTAGGTCCACCGATAACGAAACGGCCTGTAGGATTAATGAAATATTTTGTTTCTTCATTTACCATATCCTGAGGAATGACCGGATCGATAACGTATTTTCTGATGTCTGCATGAATCTGTTCCTGACTGATTTCTGCTGCATGCTGAGAAGAAATAACTACTGCATCCACGCCCACAGCTTTGCCATTTTCATCATACTCTACGGTAACCTGGCTCTTTCCGTCAGGTCTTAAGTAAGGAAGAGTTCCGTTCTTTCTTACCTCTGTTAACTTCTTAGTTAATTTATGTGCCAGGGCAATAGGATAGGGCATGAATTCTTCTGTCTCATTACATGCATAACCAAACATCATTCCCTGATCTCCGGCACCGATGGCTTCAATATCTTCATCAGACATCTGATTTTCTTTCGCTTCTAACGCCTTGTCCACTCCCATAGCAATGTCAGCAGACTGTTCATCCAAGGCCACAATAACACCACAGGTGTTGGCATCAAAGCCTTTTTCAGAAGCATCATATCCGATTTCCTTAATGGTATCACGAACTACCTTCTGAATATCCACATATCCTGTTGTGGTTACTTCACCCATAACTAATACAAGACCTGTAGTAATGGCAGTTTCACAAGCCACACGGCTGTTAGGGTCCTGAGCCATAATGGCATCTAATACGGCGTCAGAAATATTATCACAAATTTTATCGGGATGTCCTTCAGTTACTGATTCAGAAGTAAATAATCTTTTTTCCATTGTTGTCTCCTTTTCCTTTTTACTATACACATTAAAAAATCCACTCATTAACAAAATAAGCGGACTAAGTACAAAACTCAAATCCTCTTATTGTTCGTTACTACGCTCAGGTTGGCACCTTCCCATACGGGGGTTGCCGTGGCTTCTCAAGTCCTCTGTACCTCCACCACTCTGAATAAGAGAGTTGATTACTATATGAAATTAGTTTCCCATTTAAAATACTAGAAACCTTTTCTTCTGTCAATAATTTTTTACAAAAATAAATTTCTTTCCCCTTTTTTCCACTGATTTTTCTTATATCCATTAAATTGAAGATGGTAATTCTTGACAAAAGAATAGTAAAATCCTATAATTTTTTGTAGGTATTGTTTATATTAGGAGTTTAATAGGTATATATGAAAGAGGTTGAACTAAAAGATCTTGTTTCAGGAATGATTCTTGCGAAGAATATTTGTGACCTGAAAAAAAATGTTATCTTTCCTGAGGGGTATGTTCTAACCAACAAGGCAATCACTAAATTATCTTTTTATACTGTTTCTTCTATTTTTGTAGAAGATCAGACAATTCAAGAGATTGACAAAATATTTGAAGGACATCGTCCTTCTTCTCATAGTGTTAAAAGAAGTCCCGAATTCCTGAAATTTGCCAGGGATTTTGAAGAGGATGTTCATAAATTTCGCGATAAGATTAATGAAGTCGTGGAAAAGAATGCTCCTTTGGATATCAATACATTGATGAGAGATACGTTGGCTCTGTTAGATAACACTCGTGGGAAAATACATATTTTTGAAATTTTATATAATATGCGTCAGTTTGATGATTCTACCTATGCCCACAGCATCAATGTGGCTTTAATCTGTAATGTTTTGGCCACTTGGATGGATTTAAGTACCGATGACATCTTTCTTGCTACTCAGTGCGGTCTTTTACATGATATCGGCAAGCTAAAAATCCCGGAACATATTATTAAAAAACCGGGACGTTTAACGGATGAGGAGTTTAATATTATTAAAACCCATCCCATTGCCGGCTACGATATTCTCACCGGATATCATTTAAATCCTCATATTCTCAATGCAGCCATGATGCACCATGAGCGATGTGACGGAACTGGCTATCCCTTAGGCTTAAAATGGGATAAAATCGATCGCTTTGCCAGAATTGTATCTATTGCCGATGTGTATGACGCCATGACCTCTTCCCGTGTTTACCGGGGAGGTTTGTGTCCCTTTAAGGTAATTTCCATTTTAGAACGGGAAGGCTTCCAAAAATATGATACGGAAGTAATTATGACCTTTGTAAAAAATGTATTGGATGGCTATATTTTAAATCTTGTTCGTTTGAGTGACGGTAGAATCGGAGAAATTATTATGATTAATCGTTCTGCCCTTTCCCGTCCTTTAATTAAGTGCGGTACCGAATACGTTGATCTTAGTCTGGAGCCGCCGGAACTTTATATTGATTCCATCTTGTAGGGAAAGGAGATTATAACATTATGAAAAAAATTTCACCTTATCAATTACTGCCGGGGATGAAGCTGGCCAAAGATGTTTATACCTTTGGAGATCACCTGCTGCTTCCTGCCGGTTCTGTTTTAGATGATTATTCTATTGCAAAATTACAGGAAAGCGTGGCTAATGTCAGCATTGAAGAATCGGCTACCAGGTCCGAGGAAATTCAAAACAGTCCGGAATTTCAGAATTTCTCCAAGGCCTTTGTGGAAAATGTTTCTGCCTTTAAGGAAACCTTAAGTGTGGCAGTGACCAATTATGATGAACTGGATACCGATAGTTTACTTAACAACACTTTATCTATGATGGATAATGCCAGAGGTGCTCTGCATATTTTTGATATGCTTCATAATATGCGCCATGTGGATGATCTTACTTTTGCTCACAGCTTAAACGTAGCTTTAATTTGTAATGCACTTGCAGAATGGCAGGGCATGAGCAAAGAGGATATTGAGCTGGCTACCCTTTGCGGTCTTCTCCACGATATTGGAAAATTAGTTCTTCCGGAGGAAATTATTAATAAAAAGGAACCCCTTACCTTTGAAGAAAAGGAAATTTTCAAAAAACATCCTTATGAAGGCTTTAAAATTTTAAAAAGCAAGGGAGTAGATCCCCGTATTGCCAACGCGGCTTTAATGCATCATGAGCGTTGTGACGGAAAAGGCTACCCGGTGGGATATTCTGCAGATAAGATTGATGAGTTTGCCAAGCTTGTTTCTATTGCTAACGACTATGATCTCAGTTCCAGTCCCAAAACAGATGATAAAAATCCCTGTCCTTTTTCCATTATCCAGATGCTGGAAAAGGAAGGTTTACGAAAATACGACAGCTTTTTTGTTATGACCTTCTTGGAAAATATTATCAACACCTATATTTCCAACACCGTTCAGCTTAGTGACGGAAGAATCGGCGAAATTGTTTATGTCAACAAAAACTATCCTTCTCGTCCGCTGATCAAGTGTGCCAATAACACTTTCATTGATTTAACAAAAGAGCCTTTGTCTGTTTATATTGAAAAAATTCTTTAACATAAAAAAGAGCTGATTCTTCTTAAAAGAATTAGCCCTTTTTTTATGTTATCTTATCTTTTTCTGCCCTTAGTATTACCCTACTTTTAATTTGAACTTTTGAATCTCTCGTTCTGTTTCTACCAGTTCAATCTGTGCTCCAAGATTTTGCAGCTTAATTTCAAAATCCTCATATCCTCGTTGAATAAAATGAATATCATCGATAAGGGTAAAGCCTTCTGCGGCTAAACCTGCCATAACTAAAGCGGCTCCTGCCCTTAAATCCGGTGCACTTAACTGTGCTCCCGTATATTTTTTTACTCCATTAATAATGGCGGTATTACCTTCCACCTTAATATTAGCTCCCATTCTGGTAAGTTCATCCACATAACGGAACCTATTTTCAAAAATGCTCTCCGTAACAATGCTTGTTCCCTGAGCCATAGCCAAAGCAACAGCGATCTGAGGCTGCATATCTGTAGGAAATCCGGGATAGGGAAGGGTTTTTACATGAGTAGAGCAAAGAGGCTTAGAAGCCACCACACGCACTGCATCATCCGATTCTTCCACTTCACATCCAATTTCCATTAATTTTGCGGTAATGGATTCCATATGCTTGGGGATTACATTTTTTACGGTAATATCTCCCTTTGTTACTGCTGCCGCAAACATAAAGGTTCCCGCTTCAATCTGATCCGGAATAATGGCGTATTCTGTTTTATGAAGTTTGGAAACACCCTTAATACGAATTACATCTGTGCCGGCACCCTTAATATTGGCTCCCATACTGTTTAAAAAGTTAGCCAAATCTACTACATGAGGCTCCTTTGCCGCATTTTCAATAATGGTCTGCCCTTCTGCCATAACTGCTGCCATCATAACATTGATGGTAGCCCCTACAGAAACAACATCCATATAAATATGGCCTGCTTTTAATGTCTCTGCCTTAGCAGAAATCAGTCCATGGGCAATATCCACCTTAGTTCCTAAAGCCTTCCAGCCTTTAATATGCTGATCTATAGGTCTACTGCCAATATTACAGCCTCCGGGAAGAACCACCTTGGCCTCCCTGTATTTTCCCAGCAAAGCACCGATCAGATAATAAGATGCTCTGATTTTTTTAATTAAATCATTCTCAATAATATGAGCATGAATTCCCGAACCGTTTACTCTTACCGTATGACGATCCGGCCGTTCTACTACTACACCAATACTTTCCATTGCCTGTAACAGGGCATTTACGTCCCTAACATCGGGAACATTTTCTATTAAAACAGTTTCATCCGTCATGATAGAAGCAGCCAAAATGGGCAATGCCGCATTTTTAGCACCGCCGATTTCCACTTCACCTACCAGCGGACTACCGCCTTTGATTGCATATTGTTCCATTTCTTACCTCTTAATAAACAGTTTACGTACCATCATGATAGTATATCACATAATTATGTTTTGTAAACCTGCAAACCTTTGTTTGCTCTTTCTTTCAGTAACAGCAGGCTGCTGTCCGCCAACATCTGCCAAGAACAGCAACCTCTTAATTTTTAACTTTCTGTTATCTTAGTATACCCTATTTACTCCAGATAATTCAATGGATTCACAGCACTTCCTCCCATTCTCAGCTCAAAATGAAGATGAGGTCCTGTACTTACTCCCGTATTACCGCTTCTTGCAATTTTTTGTCCCTGCTTTACTGTACTTCCTGCAGATACAAGAATTTTACTTAAATGGGCGTATCTTGTTTCCACTCCCCCGGGATGACGAATATAGATTACATAGCCGTAACCTCCTCCCCATCCGGCCTTAGTAACTGTACCACCGGAAGCCGCTACTACCGTACTTCCTGTAGGTAATCCCCAGTCCACACCCTGATGGTTACTGGAAGCTCCTCTTGTAGGAGAGGTTCTTCTTCCGAAACGTGAGGTTAAACGCCCTCCGGATATGG
Organism: Lachnospiraceae bacterium; assembly: GCA_017520155.1. GTDB lineage: Bacteria > Bacillota > Clostridia > Lachnospirales > Lachnospiraceae > SFDP01. Next base: position 5,727 of record JAFXGR010000050.1, on the reverse strand, counting down.
GTTTTATAAAGGTAGGAGGAATTTTTGTTCCTCGTTCAATAATCTTAGGAACTGCTTCCATCAAAACTTCTTCTTTAATAATTTCTTTGGAAACTTCTTTTTCATTACGATAGCTGATTTTTGCCACTGCATTTCGAAAACCGGTGGAAGGCTCCTGAAGAACCTCCTCCTGAGTGGTATACCAGCTGTCATTATCTACATAAATGATTTCTGCATCATAAGCTTCCTCCAAAAACAGCTGCTCTGTTCTTTCTACAGAAAGCTCCGGTTCCGGAACGGTGATAATCAGCTCCTCACCTGCTCTGATAGTGGAATTTTCATCCTTAATATGCTCATTCAATTCAATAATTTTATCCAAAGGAATATTAGTTTTTTCCACAATTCCAAAAAGGGTATCTCCGGGAAGAACCTCATAAAGTTCATTTACCTCTTTATCCTTAGTTACCTGTTGGATAGCCTCCTCTAAGGGAGTAATGGTCTCAGGCAAAAGAAAGGCTTCCATAATTTCCACCTTTTCCGCGAAACTCATCTGCTGAATCCCATACTCATAATCATCAAAAGCCAGCTCTACCTCCGGTTCCATAGACTCGAAAATATCCTCTATATATTTTTCTACTCCGCTTTCAAAGAAAACTTCCGTTTCTTTTTCCTCAATGTCTTCTTTTTTATGAATCTGGGCTGTTAGCATCTGCAGCTCTCTGTTGGGATCTAAAACCAGTTCCACACTGTACTCATCCTTAGTATCATACTTATCCAAGGCTGCATTTAACAGTGCTTTTACTTCCTCACTGCTGGCCAGATTTACACTGTAATCATCTACCTTTACTGTATAAGCTCTCTGAAGGGTAGGAACTGAGTTTTCCTGAAATACTCCTGCTACTCTTTCCAGCAGTTCCTTTTGCTCATCAATAACTCCAAATATTACCTGCTGACCCACAATTTCCAAGTTTATATCAATGTACACCAGCTCTTTTGTTTTTCCTACAATCATCTTTCTGGCCTGACTCATAATCTCCGTAATCTGTTCCTTAGAAGCTGTAGAGCCGATTTTTGCCTCATTTAGGTAAAAAGTAAAATAATTGTCTCCCGGCTTCTCATTCACCAAAATTCCCGGCACAACGAAAAAACAGCCAAGGGAAAACAAGATCATAATTTCAATACATTTTACCTGTAACCTTTTGTAATTCTTACTAAACTTTATCATATCTTAAAAATAAGCCAATCTTTCCACATTATATTTATTGTAACAATTTTGTAACATAAACATATTAGCAATATTTTATCACCTTGTAAAGTATATCTTACCATGTTACTTTAAGAGTAGGATAAATAAGGAGATAAAAACATGAATCCCATTATTTTTCATATTGATGTTAATTCTGCTTTTTTAAGCTGGACAGCATTATCTTTGCTGCAAAGAGGAGAAACTGAAGATTTAAGATTAATCCCTTCTGTTATTGGGGGGGATAGCCAGAAACGTCATGGTGTAGTTTTGGCTAAATCCGGCCCGGCAAAAGCTTACGGAATAAAAACAGGAGAACCCCTGGTCAATGCCTTAAGAAAATGCCCTTCTCTGGTATTGGCTCCCCCGGATCATACCATGTATCGTGAATGTTCCCATCTTTTTATGGATTATCTAAGCTCTTTTTGTCCTGTTCTGCAACAGATAAGTATTGATGAGTGTTATATGGATTATACCCCTATTTCCCATCTTTATTCCTCTCCCATGGAGGCCGCTTTATCTTTAAAAAACTCCATTAAGGAAAAACTGGGCTTTACTGTCAACATTGGAATTTCTGACCGAAAAGTCCTGGCAAAAATGGCTTCCGATTTTCAAAAGCCAGACCAGATTCATACCCTCTTTTTTCAGGAAATTCAAGAAAAGCTCTGGCCTCTTGCCGTAGAACGTTTATACATGTGCGGACGTTCCAGTGCAGAAACCTTAAAAAAATTGGGAATAATTACTATTGGGGATTTGGCTCATTGTGATCCTTCTATTCTGGAACTTCATTTAAAAAGTCACGGAATTACTTTATGGGAATTTGCCAACGGACAGGATTGTTCTTCTGTAGATCCCTCTCCCGTTACAGCTAAGGGAATAGGAAATTCTAACACCTTAAGTGAAGATATTACCACTGCAGACCAGGCCCATCCCATTCTTCTTTCTCTGGCGGAAAAAGTGAGCAAACGATTACGTGGCAATGAGCAGTATGCTTCCATGGTTAGCTGTGAAATTAAATATTCCAGCTTTCAAAGTGTTTCTCATCAAACCACCCTAACCTCTCCCACAGATTCCTCTACTATATTATATGAAACAGCCTGCCAATTATTTCATCAGCTCTGGAACAATGAGCCTATTCGCCTCCTTGGTATTCGCACCTCCAAACTTACTGACAAATCGGAGCCCCGGCAAATGAGCCTGTTTGATTCGTCTTTTCTCTTGAAGGAAACCGGATCTCCTTCTCCTGAAAAAATAAAAAAACTGGATCTGGCTTTAGATTCCATAAAAAATAAATATGGAAATGATGCAGTTATACGTGCCAGTCTTCTTTCTAAGGACCTTTGAAAACCCTCTGTTTTTCACGGCTTTTGTATATCCCTCTTCCAAAAGATGAGGCAGCCTATGGGATATACTAAAAAAAGGAAAAAGAAGTGCCCCTTCTTTTTCCTTTTTTTAGTTCCTCTATTTTTTTCTTACTGAATAACCAAATTTTCCCAGTTCCTCTCCCAATGAAAAGTAGGTTCCGTGAGAATACGTAATGGGACGGCTTTGTTCCAAATGGAAACTTCCCTTTTCATCCATATACTTATCATCTGCCTGCACTGCAACGATTTCGGCAATAAACATATCATGAGTACCAAGAGGCTTAATTTCTACCACCTTACATTCAATATTTACCGGACTTTCCAAAATTCCCGGTGCCTTCACCTTAAGGGAGGGAGAAGGCGTAAGATTCATCTCCTTAAACTTATCTACATTCCTTCCGCTGACAACACCACAATAGTCTGTTGCTCTTAACAGCTCCTCTGTGGTAAGATTAATAACAAATTCTCCTGTTTCTTTTATCATATTGTAAGAATAGCGCCCCGGTCTGATAGAAACCGATACCATGGCCGGATCGCTGCAGATTGTTCCTGCCCATGCCACAGTGAGCATATTGGGTTTCCCTTCCTTATCACAACAGCTTACTAATACTGCCGGTAACGGATAAAGCATATTTCCCGGCTTCCAACTTTGTTTTCCCATATAACCTCCGTCTAAAACATTCCATATTTAATACAAAGAGTAAGAATAATATTCCCCAAGGATGCAGCAAGAGTTAATCCTAAAAGAATCAATACCGGCTTACTGTATTTCTTTCCCGCTGCCTCCTGGGCCTTAATAATCTCCTCTGATTTTTTCCCGGTTTCCTCCACAATCACTGCCTGTACATTGCGGTATACCTTAACATTTTCCTTATGAAGATAATCATCTGCCTTTTGAAACCACTTTTCTATTTCCTTGTGGTTTTTCTCTAAATTCTCCCATTGCTGTTTCATGGACAGCATCAGTTCTTCCATGTTTTTTTGGGCCGCTTCCAGAGTATCACCGTAAGCCTTATCTTTCTTTGTTTCTTCTTCTTTAATCTGTTCCAGCTTACGTATGCTTTCTTCTGTCAGCTTTTTAACGCTTTCTCTTTGTTCTTCCATCATCTCCCGAAGCTGTGCAGCTGTCCGGGTATTGGTCATCTGCAGCTTTTTCATTTCCTGAAGACATTGTTCATACTCTGCCACCTGCTCCCGCAGACGCTTTAATTCCCGCTCCTCAGCTACAGAATTGGCTTTTATCACCTCTCCTGCAATAAATTTTTGAGCCAGTTTATCAATAAAATTATCCATTTGCGCCTCCACATCAGCTTATCAAAAGGTATCTTACCATGGTTTACAGCTTCTATAACAAATAATCTTTTTTATTTTACCATATTTCTTATCTTCTAACAACGAAAAAACATCAAAATCCCCTTCTCCCCCTACCTACAGCTTAATCTTCTTTTTCTTTGTATATTTTATCTATTTTTTTCTTTGTATTTTCTATTTTTTTATGCTTATTAACCAGTTTTTAACAGGATGTTCATATTTTGTTCATATGTATATGGTAGAATTTTAATAAATCAGAGATTTCTGTTTTTCTTTTCTCATTTAATTTTTAGATGAATTTTTTCATAATAGCCCGGGTGCCTGCATGGTGCCTGGGCACTCCTCATTTTAGGGACTTATGGATAAAACTGCATTTTTTTATCAACTCTCCTAAAAATAACCCCGGCTTTTTCAAACCGGGGTCTTTTGTATTCTTTATAATCATTCAATCTGTTTATCCTTCAATACTTTAATTACTATCCTGAATCTGCTCATTCAGACTTAACATTTTTGCATCCAGATCAGAAATCAAATGAGAGCTTTCTACCAGCTCATCCTTAATGCTCTGGGGAACATTCCCCTCAAACTTATAATTGATTTTATGCTCCAGTGTTGCCCAAAAGTCCATAGCTACGGTACGAATCTGAATCTCCACCTTAGCATGCACTATTCGATCCGATAAATAAATGGGAACGGCTACCAGCATATGATAGCTTTTATATCCGCTGGGCTTAGGATTTTTAATATAATCCTTAATGGTAAGAATTTTTAAGTCATTCTGATTACGAATCATGGAAGCAATTTTATAGATATCTGAGGTAAAGGAACAGATTACCCTGATACCTGCAATATCATTTACATATTCCACCATATTCTCAATAGTAGATTCATAACCGTATTTTTTTAATTTCTTAACAATACTTTCTGAACTTTTTATTCTGGATTTTATATGCTCTATTGGGTTATAGCTATGTACATGCTGAAACTCATCATTTAAAATCTCCAGCTTAGTACCAATCTGCTTAAGTGCAGAATTATAAATTAAAATCACCTCTGTCCAGCTGTCTGCCGGAGAGTAGGTTTTGTTTGTTGTATCCATAGTTGCTCCGTTTCTTATGGTTATTTATTAACGTCCTTACCAATCCTGAAAAGAAAGATAAGAATCTTAACAATATTATACTATCATATTTTTATCCATTTTTGTTACTTTTTCCTAAATTTTAATATATTTTTTAGGTTTTTTATGATATTTTATACTGTGTTTTTTCCCTTTTCTTATGCTGTTTACTTTTTTTCCAAAGACTGCTATCATTTTATCCAAACAATTATTTCCCCCGGAGAGATGTTTTCAGATTAATTATTACCTTATGCCGGTTATACCAGTATATGAAGAAAGGATTCCCAATATGAGAATATGGTTTAAAATTTTTAAAGAAAATCGATTAATAAAGGATTTAACCATAGAAAATTATGGTTCCGATACCAGAACCCATAAAATTTTTGATGCTCTGGAACAATGCTGCTTAGAAATGGATCTTTCCAAGCCCATATGGCTGGATTCCACTGTAAGAGAATTTAAACGTCACTCCAAGGCTCGTTTTACCTCTGACGCCTTTGTGGATGAGATTGAATTTGATTATTTAGAGATTCATGTCATAGAAGAAGACTGAGATAGGCTATCCCAGTCTTCTTTTTCTCTCCTCGTATTATATAGTCATAGCCATTCTTTACCTTTTCTATAGGTTCGGCTATGCTTATTAAGATGCTGTGGATTGGTTTTTCCTCCTACCACTTGATGGTTTAGAATAGGCTCCAACCACAGTCTCTTTG
>JAFXGR010000049.1 GCA_017520155.1 Lachnospiraceae bacterium | reverse complement strand
TCAAACAGATGATAAACATGTAGAAGTAGTGTTTCGAGATGGCTCTAAGGAATTGATTGCCATTAATCCTTATCGAAAAAAGCATACTTATGATTTTACAAATTTAGTGAGTAAAAATGATTTACTTCACTATTATGCAGACGGAAAGCAGATTTCCTATTTGGGAGTGGATTTATCTAAATATCAGAAAAAAGTTGACTTTGCAGCAATTCAGGCTGAGGGAATCGATTTTTGTATGCTCCGGGTAGGTTCCAGAGGATATTCCACCGGAACTATACAGGCAGATGAAATGTTTGAATCTCATTTGGCAGGAGCTAATGCTGTGGGAATGCCCGTGGGACTTTATTTTTATTCTCAGGCAGTAAATGAGGCAGAGGCAGTGGAGGAAGCCAATTATGTTATCAGTAGAATCGGAACGAATAAAATTACTTATCCCATAGCCTTCGATATGGAATTCGTGGAAAACGATACCGCAAGAATTGAAACTCTTACAAGAGAAGAAAAAACTAATATAGCCCTGGCATTTTTAAATCGAATTGAAGAGGCCGGTTATACGGGAATGTTATATGGAAATAAGGAATGGCTATTAAAAAGAATTGATATTGCAAAACTGGAACACTTTGATATCTGGCTGGCGCAAGAAGATGACATTCCGGACTATCCCTATCTGTTTTCTATGTGGCAGTATACCAGACAGGGAGAGGTTTTCGGAATTGATGGCTATGTAGACTTAAATATTAGTTTTATTGATTATTCAGCACGATAATGCAGAATTTTTTCGGAAATTTTTAATTGGGAATAAAGATTGGCATAATGGGAGGGCGATACGCCCTCCATTTCATTGTAAGAAAAGTTTTTGGTAACGCCTCTTTTTTTTAACAGATCAATAGCCTTGTTATAGGCAATGGCGGCCTCCAAGGCAGTGGGATAATGTCCAATAAGGTAATAGCCGTTAAGATTAATTTTGGAGGCATAACACTCATTTTTATGATAAGAGACTTTTTCCACCCCTTGGTAAGGATTTAAAATTTCAATATTCTCATAGCGAAAATCATGATTGTCGCCATTGATAAACCGATAGTCTTTGCCCTCCACACCATAATTTTTTATTCCATACCGACTGGTAATGGTAATTTGCATACCGTAATCAGCAACAAAAAGATGCCCCTTTCTTTGGGTAATCTTATGTGAAGCATAGAAAAAAAGATCTTCCATATCAAAGGTTAGTCTGATTTGACGGGAGAGATAATAATGAAATAATTTTTTACGAACATAAATGGGAGTGGAAAAATAAATATGGTTATCTCTGAAATTAGTCAGGATCACCCATTTTTCAAATGAAAGTGTATTGTCTTCATCATAATCTTCAAGAAGAATTTGGCTGTTTTCAAGTAAAAGAGAGGCTTCCAGATAGGCTTGATGAGCAGCCTGCTGTTTTCCATAGCTTCCCAGACTAATATGTTTATTTTTATAGGTAATGGAAGAACGGTAGTAGATACTGCCGTCTTTTTTTTGTGCTTTAAAGGTACCGGGCAGATTCATAGTATTCCTTTCTTATAACCCTTTGATTGGTTTATCAATAATATATTTTGTTACAGTGTATCATAAAAAAGAGGCTTTAGAAATAAAAAGGATTCATATTTTTTACCGGAGCAGTATAAACTATATTATACGAACCAAAATACGGTTCGTATAATCAGATTTACGGCACATGCTGTGCCTTTTTCTGAAAAGCTATTTCTTAGCTTTTCAGAAACTATAGTATGGTGTTTTGACATCAAATTCAAAAAGAGGAATTAAGTTAGGATGTATAAAAAATATGGTGCAGTGATCTTTATGATGCATCTTGTTCTATTCCTGGGCTGGATCTGTGTGCAGGGAATTACCATAGATAAGAGGGCAGCCAAAGCCTTTGTTATGATGGAAAGAGGAGAAGAATTAGTACAGGCCACTTCCTTTTTCGGAGTAATGAAGGAACAGGTATCAGAACAAAGAATCTTGGACTTGCAGGTAATAACCAGAAAAAATAGAATAGAGATTACCAGAGAGGACTATCAGAATCTTCTTCAGATTGTGGAGGCAGAAGCAGGGGGAGAGGATAAAATGGGAAAAATGCTGGTGGCTAATGTGATTATAAATCGGGTGTTAGATCCCAGGTTTCCTAATTCTGTATCGGAGGTTATTTTTCAAAGAGAAAACGGTGTGGCACAATTTTCTCCAATAGCGGATGGACGTTTTTTTGAGGTGACAGTTTCAAAAAAGACCATAGAGGCGGTAAATGCAGTTCTTTCAGGAGAAGATAATTCCAGAGGTGCTTTATATTTTGCGGCCAGAAAGGCGGCAAATCCTGATAATATGAAATGGTTTGATCGCAATCTTACCCGACTTTTTGCTTATGGAGGACATGAGTTTTTCTTCTGATATTGAAGTAAGAAACAAATTATGTTAAAATATATCGGAAAAATCAGAAAGTAAAGAGGGTAAGTTGAATGGCGATTTTATACAGCAGTACCAGAGGCGGAGAAAAAAACGTAACTGCATCTGAGGCAATTTTAAAGGGATTAGCTTGTGACGGAGGATTGTTTGTACCGGATCATATTCCTGTAATAGAGGGAAATCTGCAGGATTGGAAGGAGTATTCCTACCAGCAGGTAGCCTATGAGATTATGAAGCTGTATTTAACAGATTTCACAAAAGAAGAATTAATGAACTGTATTGAAAAGGCTTACGATGAAAAGTTTGATACAGAGGAAATTGCGCCTATGGCAGAAGCAGACGGCGTATATTATCTGGAGTTGTTCCATGGTGCTACCATTGCCTTTAAAGATATGGCACTTTCTATTCTTCCCCATTTAATGACCACCAGTGCCAAGAAAAATAATATTACAAATGAAATCGTTATTTTAACTGCTACCAGTGGAGATACAGGAAAAGCTGCTTTAGCCGGTTTTGCCAAGGTAGAAGGGACAAAGATTATTGTATTTTATCCTAAAAACGGTGTAAGTCCCATACAGGAAAAGCAGATGATTACCCAAGAGGGTGATAATACTTATGTAGTGGGAATCCATGGTAATTTTGATGATGCCCAGACAGGAGTAAAGAATATTTTTAATGATAAGGAATTGGGAGAATATCTTGCAAGCAAGGGATATCAGTTTTCTTCCGCTAATTCCATTAATATCGGACGTCTGGTTCCCCAGATTGTCTATTATGTTTATGCTTATTTGAATCTGTTAAAGGAAGAGAGAATTACACAGGGGCAGAAGATTAATGTAGTAGTTCCCACCGGTAATTTCGGTAATATTTTGGCAGCTTATTATGCAAAAAATATGGGAGTGCCTATTGATCGTCTGATTTGTGCCTCCAATGATAATAAAGTATTATATGATTTCTTTGAAACAGGCTGTTACGACAAAAACAGAGAGTTTATTTTAACTTCATCTCCTTCCATGGATATTTTGATTTCCAGTAACTTAGAACGTCTTATTTATCGTATTTGTGGAGATGATGCAGCAAAAAATAAAGAGTTTATGGAAAGCCTGAAGGAAACAGGAGTTTATTCCATTACGGAAGAAATGAAACATCAGCTGGAAGGCTACAGTGGGGGATTTGCTTCTGAGGAAGAAACTTCTGCTAAGATTAAAGAGCTTTATGAAAAGACAGGCTATGTTATTGATACTCATACAGCAGTAGCAGCAGTGGTATATGATAAGTATGTGGCGATGACTAAGGATAATACACCTACGGTGATTGCTTCCACAGCCAGTCCCTTTAAATTCGGAAGAAGTGTACTTAATGCCATTGATTCAACATATGATTCTTTAGAGGATATGGAGCAGATAGAAGTACTTTCTAAGGTGGCCAATGTGGCTGTTCCCAAAGCCATTGAAGAAATAAAGAATGCCCCTGTTCGCCATGATCATGTATGTGAAAAAGATCAGATGGTGGAGGAAGTAAAGAAATTTCTGCAGATATAAGGAATAACCTATAAGGGATTCAAAAATCTATAGAATAATTTCTGCAAGGAAAAAGGAAAAAGAAATGAGTTTTATTGACGGATTATTTATTGCCTGTGGCTTTTATATTGTGTATCAGGCTTATACCATGAAAAAGGATGGTTATATTCCAGAGGGAGTAATGTTGACAAAGGGAACAATAATTCCTAAGGATGCAGATATTGCCGCATTTATTCTTACTATGTATTGGAAGGGAATGCTCACAGGGATTGCTGCAGCAATCAGTGGAGTGTTGGGAATTCTCAGCGTAAATGAACCTTCCCTGCAGTGGATAGCCATTATTGGATATTTTGGTTTTGTAGCTGTAGTGGTATGGTTTATTGTTTATTTGAAGATAGCCCACAAGAAGTATTTACATATAAAGTAGAGAGATAATAATAAGGGAGTGGTACTTCATCATCAGATTCTCCAATGATGAAGTACCACTCCCTTAACTTAATGAATAGAAAACATAACTAAAGAATAAGGGTTACGAATAACATTTGGATTAACTATATGCTATCTTTCATCCATAGAAACATATTCCCGCTCCACACAAATACTCTTATAAGCAGGACGGATAATCTTACCATTGTTTGCCAGCTCCTCCATTCGGTGAGCAGCCCAGCCGGAAATTCTTGCCATGGCAAAAATAGGGGTATACAGCTCCATGGGAAGATCCAGCATACGGTAAACAAAGCCGGAGTAGAAGTCCACATTAATACTTACCCCCTTATAAATCTGACGTTCTCTTGCAATCACCTCAGGGGCAAGACGTTCCACCATTTCATAAAGAGCAAATTCTTTTTCCAGTCCCTTTTCTACGGATAATTCCTTTACAAATTTTTCAAATACAATGGCACGGGGATCTGACTTAGAATAAATAGCATGACCTACCCCATAGATCAGGCCGGCCTTATCAAAAGCTTTTTTATTTAGAAGATCAGCCAGATACTGAGAAACCTCTTCTTCACTTTCCCAATTGGAAACCTTCTGTTTCATATCTTCAAACATCTGAACTACCTTAATATTGGCACCACCGTGTCTGGGGCCCTTTAGGGAGCCAATGGCAGCAGCAATTACTGAGTAAGTATCGGTCATGGAAGAAGATACAACATGGGTAGTAAAGGAGGAGTTATTACCTCCACCGTGCTCCATATGTAAAATTAAGGCAATGTCAAGAATTTTTGCTTCCAGGGGAGTGAACTTACTGTCAGGACGAAGTAAATGAAGAATATTTTCTGCAGTAGAATATTCCCATACCGGCTGATGAATATGTAAACTTCCTCCATCATGGTAATAACGGTAGGCCTGATAACCATAAATAGACAATAAGGGGAAAGTGGAAATCAGCTGCAGACATTGACGAAGTACATTGGGAAGGGATACATTGTCAGCCTTATCATCGTATGAATATAAGGTAAGTACACTTCTTGCCAGAGTATTCATCATATCGCGACTGGGAGCCTTCATAATAACATCACGCACAAAGCTGGTGGGAAGGGAGCGATAGAAGGATAACAGCTCCTTAAATTCTTCCAATTCCTTAGGATTTGGAAGCTTATCAAATAATAAAAGATAAGTAGTTTCCTCAAAACCAAAATTATCCTTTTCTTTTCTTTGGTTAATCAGATCCTTTACATTATAGCCACGATAGAATAATTCACCGTGAGCAGGCACAGTTTCCCCATTAACAATTTTCGTAGCACGAACATCAGAAATATTGGTAAGACCGGTTAACACACCTTTACCATTTACATCTCGAAGTCCTCTTTTAACATCAAATTTTGTAAACAGCTCTGAATCAATGATCCCAGCTTTTTCACTAAGTGCAGCTAACTGGATAATATCAGGCGTAACCTCTGAGTAAATATTTTCATCTAACATAGAAAACTCCTTTCTGATATATTTTATGTATGATGCAGGGTTTACCAGGCCAAATCCTTATGTTAAAAAGTAATAGAAAAATTATAATTTAGATAATGGACTTTTAAACCGAGCATTATGAAATGAATAAGAAATTGTAAGATATTCTCACTGTGAAGTGATACATTACTAAACGATAGTGTAACATAGATACCTATTATTTGGCAAGTTCAAAATAGATACATATTTCGATTTAGGAAAAGGCATGATATAATGTCCTATGATTAAGGAAATCATTACCGCTGAATATTTGACGGTTTTTAATGATAAAAGTTCATAAAAAAGAAGAGTAAAAGGAGAGCAAGATGATACAAAAACAGAATAATACATTAGTTTCAAAAAGACTGGAAGCTTTACGAAGATTAATGAAAGAAAAAGGAATTGATTACTACTATATTACTACAGCAGATTACCACAATTCAGAGTATGCCGATGACTATTTTAAAGAAAGGGAATTTATGAGCGGTTTTACCGGCTCCAATGGAAATCTGTTAATTGAACAGGAAAGAGCAGGACTTTGGACTGATGGAAGATATTTTATTCAGGCAGAACAGGAACTTTTAGGAAGTGGAATTACCTTATTTAAAATGGCAGAACCGGGGGTTCCTACTACCAAGGAATACTTGAAAGAACACCTGAAGGAAGGACAGACTCTGGCCCTGGATGGAAGAACCATTACCGCCGCCTTTGGACAGGAACTGGAAAAATTAGCGGCAGAGAATAAGGGAAATTTAGTTTATGAAATTGATTTAGTAGAGGAAATATGGGAAGAAAGACCGGAAAGAAAAGCCAACCCTGTCTTTGCATTGCCGGAAGATATTTGCGGGAAAAACGTGGAAGAAAAGCTTTCCATGGTACGAAAGAAAATGGAAGAGAAGCAGGCCGATAATTTAGTGTTAAGTAAGCTGGATGATATTATGTGGCTGTTTAATATCCGGGGAGGGGATGTGGAATGTAATCCTGTAGCCCTATCCTATGCCGTAATTACAAAAGAACACAGCTACTTATTTTTACAAAAGAAGGCAATTACACAAGAATTTATCTCCTGGGTAAAGACTCAGCCCCTGGAAGTGAGAGAATATGAGGAAATTAAGGAATTTTTAAAGGAAACAAAGTTTTCCGGTAAGGTACTGGTGGATGGAGCGAATTTAAGCTATACCTTATATAAATTGATTCAAGAGAAAAATGAAATTATTTTATCCGATAATCCCACAGAAATATTAAAAGCAAGAAAAAACCCTATGGAGCTGGAGCAGATGCGTAAGGTCTATCTGAAGGATTCTTTAGTAGTTTGCCGCTTTATGAAGTGGCTTAAGGATAATATTGGAAGCCTTCCCATGACGGAGGTGAGTGCAGCAGAATATATGGATAATTTAAGAAGACAGACAGAAGGCTTTTTGGATTTATCCTTTCCTACTATTTGTGGCTATCAGGAAAATGCTGCCATGATGCATTATCAGGCCACAAAAGAGAATCATAAAAAGCTGGAAGCTAAGGGAATGCTTCTTATAGACTGTGGAGGACAATACTTAGGGGGAACCACGGATGTAACAAGAACTTATGCTTTGGGAGAAGTAAGTCAGGAGATGAAGACTCACTTTACGGCGGTAGTTATGGGAATGCTTCGTCTGTTAAAGGGAAAATTCCTTTACGGCTGTAGCGGAAGAAATCTGGATATTCTGGCTAGAGGCCCCCTTTGGGATATGGGAATCGATTATAAGTGCGGAACGGGACATGGAATCGGTTATATTTTAAATGTCCATGAGGGACCTCAGAATGTTCGCTGGAAATATCTGGAAGGAATGAAAGAGGCTGTGTTGGAGGAAGGGATGGTTCTTTCCAATGAGCCGGGAGTCTATATTGGCGGAAGTCACGGCATCCGTATTGAGAATATTATGGTAACCAAAAAAGAGGAATGCAACAATGACGGACAATTTATGGGCTTTGAATGTCTTACATTCGCCCCCATTGATCTGGACCTGATTGATACCTCCATTATGGAAAAACGAGATATTCAGAACTTAAATGAATACCACAGGCAGGTGGTAGAAAAGATCTCTCCTCTGATGACGGAGGAAGAGAGAGTATGGCTTAGAGAAGTCTGTAGGGAAATTGGATAGTATAGGCAATGTAACAGTTCTGTTATGACCAATCATTAGTTGATTGGTCATGTGAGAAAGTGTAAACAGGTAATGCAGGCAGCAGGAAGGATATGATACTAAGAAATGGTTTGGGAAGAAACCGGAATTAAGCGTAAGGTAATAGAGGAGATTCTTGATACAGTATAGGAGATAAAGGAGAACTTAAAGCAGTATACAGGATAACATGCAGGAGGTTTGTCTTGAAGGAGATACACATTGGAGCAATTATTGCCTATGAACGAGAAAAAAAGAAAATCAGTCGGGAAAGACTGTGTGAGGGAATTTTTACCCTAATGGCATTAAAACGACTAGAGGAAGGAGACAGAACTCCTTCCTACTTTATCCTGGAGCGACTTATGGAGCGCCTTGGAAAATCCATGAATAAGCTGGAGATTCTACTTCATGAAAGGGATTATGAAGTCTATTATCTTAGGGTACAGTTGGAAAAAGCC
>JAFXGR010000048.1 GCA_017520155.1 Lachnospiraceae bacterium | reverse complement strand
TATACGATAGCAAGGAACCTGTGTATTGATTATTATCGTAAAAAGAGTGCATTGTGTTGGAATAATTTAGAAACGGGAGAAGGTTATGATCCTACGGAACACTGGATTTCTGATTTAGATTTAAGAAGAGCAATCATGAAATTATCATCAGAGGAGCGGGAATTGATTCTTTTACGTTATAGTAATGAGATATCAATTTCTGAAATCAGTAAGATTACGGGCTTATCTCGTTTTGCAATATATCGTAGATTATCAAGAATACTAAAGCGGTTAAAAGAAGAAATGGAAAGGGAAGATATTTAATGATGGACAGAGAACTAAAAAAAAGGATAAAAAAAATATTTGAAGAAGAAAAGCCTCCTCAAAGAGAAAAGATACAGTTTTTAAATAATTTGCCAGCTTCCGAACTTTCTATGGGACAATTTATCATGATTCAGGCAGGATATCTTCGAAGATGGGTGATAGTGTCAACTATACTATCTGCAGTTCCGGTACTATTAGTGGCTAACTTTATGAAGCAAAATATCCTATGGATGATATTTGCCCTGATTCCACTTCTGGCCGTACTGGCGGTAGCGGAAAATAATCGATCTATACAGTATGGAATGATTGAATTTGAAATGAGTACGAGATTTTCACTAAAATCTGTGGTTCTTGCAAGGATGATAGTATTGGGAATAATGGACTTTGTTATGATCTTCTTTTTTTTACTCATCTGTAAAAAAGAGAAGGATTTTTCCCTATTTCAGACGAGCTGTTATCTACTAGTGCCTTATTTGCTTACTGCAACAGGAAGCTTATGGATTGTTCGACATTTTCCAAATAAAGATGCAATTTATAGTTGTATGGTTCTGGCAGTTTTGGTGAGTAGTCTTAGTAGCAGTTTGTACTTTAGGGCAGATTTTCTATACGAGTTTTCTTATATCAAGTGGTGGGTGATAGTACTTATATTCTTGATGATAAAAGCAGGATATGAAATATATTATACAATAAAACAGACGGAGGAATGTATATGGAGCTTGTAATTGACAGAGTATCAAAGCAGTATGAAAATCATATTGCGGTTGATCGTATTTCCTTAAGATTAAGAGAAGGTGTGTATGGATTGTTAGGAGCAAATGGAGCAGGTAAAACAACATTAATGAGGGTTATCTGTGGAATTTTAAAACCTACCAGTGGTTCCGTGTATTTTGATGGGATAGAGGTAAAGGAGGAAGGATACAGAGCTATTCTAGGCTATTTACCACAGGATTTTGGATATTACCCTGAATTTACAGGAAAGGATTTTCTTCTTTATATTGCTGCTTTAAAGGGAATGGAGAAAAGAGTAGCTAAGAAAAAAACAGAGGAGCTTTTGGATTTAGTGGCCTTGCAGACAGTGGCTGAAAAAAAGATTAAAAGCTATTCCGGGGGAATGAAGCAGCGCCTTGGTATTGCCCAGGCATTGTTAAATGAACCTAAGCTTCTTATACTGGACGAGCCTACCACAGGACTAGATCCCGGGGAACGAGTAAAATTTAGAAATCTGCTTGCAGAGTTGGGAAAGAAAAGTATCATACTCTTATCTACGCATATTATATCAGATTTGGAAGACATTACAGATGAAGTTTTACTGATGAAATCAGGAGAGATTGTTTATCAAGGAAAGTGGGAAGAAAAAAAAAGGTGGGTTAGAGGCGCTTTACCTTCACTATTTTACTAAGGAGGAAAACAATGGAACTACTTAAAAATTTATATATTTATGAGTGGAAAAAGCTGTTGCAAAAGAAAATAGTGTGGATTACTGTTTTCATATCTGTATTGATTCTTATAGTTTCTCTTTTAAGTTATTTTATAAGTCCCTATGAGGGAACTCTGGAGGAAAGGTTTGATGCTTATCAGCTGGACAAAGAATACTCTATGGTACTTGATGGAAGAAAAATTGATCACGCACTTTTATCAGAAATCAAAGAGGCTTACAAGAATATTCCATATACGAAGGGGATTGACTATACTATTACAGAGGAATATCAGCAGTATGCACGCCGGTACAGTACAATCTTTCGGATTGTTCGTGGAATAACAAAATTATCCACTTCTGAGCTGATTCTTTCTTGGGAACCGGAGGAAGATAAGTTCTATGAGGAAAGGAGGCTATGGATGGGCACTAACTGGGAGGATTTGAAGTTATCATCTCAAGAAAAAGAGTTTTGGGAGAAAAAGGAGGAACAGGTAGAAAAACCTATAGTATATAGACATCATGAAGCTTATTTGGCACTTACAAATCTATATCAAACGGTTGGTTATATTGTATTATTAGTAATTGCTATCTGTCTTTCCGGATTATTTCCGGAAGAGTATATGAGAAAAACAGATCAAATTATTTTATCAAGTCCCATGGGAAAAACCATGTTATATCGGGTAAAAATTATAGTTGGAGTTAGCTTTGCTTTGCTAAGCTCATTATTTTTCTCAACCATTATTTTTGTAGGAACCTTCTTATTATATGGTGTAAATGGATTTTTTGCAGCATTTCAGCTAATCGCCGGCCTGTTTCCTTGCTCCCTTACTTGTGGGCAGGCAGTATTAATCATGTATGGACTTATGGTAATGGCAGCTGTAACCAGCAGTATCTTTGTTATGGTAATATCAGAGATTTTTTGCAGTAATATTGGCACATTAGCATTATTTACAGTAGCTCTGATGATAGGTATGATGGTAGAGATACCTAGGCAATATAGGGGAGTTTCTCAACTATGGAACTGGCTTCCATGGTGTTATATTTCACCTTTTAATGTATTTGAAGGATATACGATTTCTGTGTTTGGGCAGAATTTTACTTCCTGGCAGGCTTTACCCGTGATTTATCTTCTGGCAGCTGTGGGAATGGCTTTACTGGGAAAGAGGATTTATCAAAAAGGTATAATGTAAAGAAGGGGGGCACAACATGTCCCCCTTCCTTAGACTTTTATAAGTTTTTCATACCTTGAATTTCCTTTCAAAAATCCATAGGTAGCTTCATCACCAAAACATTGAAGTAATTGCTTTCTTAGTTGTTCCCGGAATGTTGGAGCTGTTTCATTAAAAGATAGATGCTGATATAAAAGAGAGTGGGAAAATCCAGTAAGGTCATTAAGGCTACTCAGCATTTCTTCCATAAGATCTAAAACTGTTTCCTCGTATTGTAAAACGGTAGAAAGCTCCAGGCCTGCGGCAGCCTTATGATAGTTACCCATTTCAAATAAACTTACCAAACACTCCTGTTTTTTTACGAAGAATTCTGCCAGCAGATAATTCTTTTCTTCCATGGTAAGAAGATAAAGATGATGAAGAGTGAGACTTAAGATTTGATAGAAAGAAAACAATAGTTCTTCATAAACTTTATAGGCCTTCTCTCTTTGATTAGTTTTTTCGTAGATGGCACCTTGTTTCAATTTTCGCTCAGGATTTTGGGATGAAAAGTAGGGTAAATAGCTTTCAGCCTGTTGATAATCCTTCTGTCTTACGTAGTAAGAGAAAAGAGAATCGGCAGCTTTAGTCCGAAGATCATCTTCATCACTTGAAAGAACTCTGGAAAAACAATGAAGAATGTAATTGTCATAATCATTATTATGAGAAAGTTTTTTTTCAAGTTTCCAGACATCTAAAAGAGTTGCCAGCTGTCAGGTCAGATTGAGACAATTAGGATAAGTTTCTAAAATATCTTTTGCCCATAAAAAGATCTCCTCATAAGAGCAATTTTTTGATTTTTCAACGGCTGTGTTAATCAGAAACTTGATCTCGTAACACTGTATGTAATCTTTATGGGAGAGAGGAAAGTAATACCGGATAGGATAACTCTGTCACAAGAGTTTTTCGAAGGAGAAGACGTAGCCATAGAGGTAAAAGTAAAAGTACTATATAAGGAAAGTGAAGATATTATAGGGCAATATATTATCTTCTGCAAAGTTTATAATGAACAGAGGAAAAAATTTGGACGAACAGAGAAAACC
>JAFXGR010000047.1 GCA_017520155.1 Lachnospiraceae bacterium | reverse complement strand
TTTTATGATTTTTGGATTATTATCTATTGGCAGATATTCCCAATATTTATTACGAACGGCAGTTATTATTTTTTCTGTTGCTTGTTTATTTTTTATAAAAGATTATTTTACAGAATACGGTAATATGAGTAATTATTTGTTTATGAAGGGATATGGTGATGCCATTACTTATGCTGAAAGTATCCGTGAAGATGATCAGAAAATATATTCTACATATGAAAATCTTGCTTCTCCATTCCTTACTGCCCTTCTATATAGTCGTACTTCTCCATATGACTATATAGATACTGTAACTTACAAAGGTGAAGATGATGAATTTAAAGTGGCTAGTAGTTTTACCTACTATACCTTTGGTTTTCCGGAAGATATTGAAAATGAAAAGTATAAAGATCACATTCTTATCATTTCCAATATGGAAATTCCTCGTTTTAAATCTTTAGGTTATCAAATGGAAGAGTTTGGTAATTACCAGGTTTTATGGTATGAGTAAAAATTAAATTCCCCATGAGCTTATGTCCATGGGGAATTTAATTTTTTATTCCTTTATTCTCTCTAACGTATCTTTTTCTATCTTTCTTCCTTCTGATAAATAAAAATCCACTGAAGAAGCTTCGTTAAACTCTATACCAATTTCTTCTTCCAAAAGTCCCCCCGGGTGAAGAACCACTTCTAGAATCTTTCCTCTTTTATGGCATCTTTTTTGAAGAATAGGAAGTAGACAAGACACTCGCTCATAATCCATTTTTCCACTAAACAACAACCCAAAAAATATCATGGAGGGGAAATCACGATCCTTTAGAAGTTTCCTATTTCGCAGTGAATACCAATTTAATAAGATTACCTTGATAATATTGATCAAACGATAGGTAGGATAAAAGCCCGGCTTTACAAGGTATATTTTCCAATCTTCTCTGGTATTTCTAATAAATTCCACCGACAACTTCTCCTCATCGATCACTTCTAATAAAGCTTCCATTACCAAAGGAATCATATGGGTGTGCTGATGACTATCGATACGAAGCTTTTCTCCCAGGCAATAGACCTGGGTTACTTTTCTGATTTGAGCCCGTATCTCTATTTTTAATTGGTGTTTTACTTCGGTCCGTTTCTGCCTGTTATAATTATATTTTACAAGACCGAGCCAGGTAACGTTAAACAATCCATTTTCATCTGTCAAAAGAGGAAGCTTCCCCGGTTCACAACAGCTATACCCTTCCATAAAGTTTAAATGAATGGAAAGAAAAGGAGTCCGACCTTCCTTTAACTCCTTCTTCCAAAGCTTTGCTGCTTCCTCAAAGCAGCTCATATTTGGCAAAATACTTGTACTATGTAATTGTTCTTTATTCACTGCCTCAAGAATAATCCTGGAGGCATTCATAGACAGTGCATAATCATCTGCATGTATATCAATCTGATTCACTAGAATTCCTTTCTTCCTGCCAAAGCAAAGAATCTACGATATAGCGAGGACGTTTCTTTGCTTCCATATATATTTTTCCAATGTATTCTCCGATAATTCCAAGAGAAAACAGGGTAACTCCATTCATCAGAAGAGTTACTAAAATTGTTGTTGTATATCCCTGAATATTTTCTCCCATTAGCCAGCCTACGAAGGAAAAAATAGCAAGAATCACACTAAAAATACAGGTGAACAGCCCTAGGGCACCAATGATACGGATAGGTTTAATACTGAGAGAAGTGATTCCGTCGATGGCAAGCTTGATCATCTTTTTCAATGTGTACTTGGAGTTTCCGGCTTCTCTCTCTTTTACGTCAAAATACACAATATCTGAAGTAAAGCCCATCAATGGAATAAGCCCTCTCATAAACAGATTTACCTCTTCATATTCACTTAAGGTTCTAAGAGCCTTTTTAGACAAAAGACGATAGTCAGCATGATTGGTGATAATATCGCATCCCAGCCAGTGGAGCAACTTGTAATAGGAAGTCGCTGTAAAACGTTTAAAGAAGGTGTCCGTATTCCTGTCATTTCTAACCCCATAAACTATCTCATTGCCCTGTTCATAACTTTGGATAAAATCGTCCAACGCCTCGATATCCTGCTGCAGATCTGCATCGATGGTAATGACCATATCCGCATATTCCATAGAAGTAAGCATTCCTGCCAAAATAGCACTCTGATGCCCAAAATTTGTAGTGAAGCTAAGAACACTGACCATGGTATCCTTCTTGGCCGCCCAGTGAAGCAACTGTAGAGTCTTGTCCCTGCTTCCGTCATTAACAAACATTACCTTACTCTTTGGATGAATCTTTCCTTTTTTGATCAGACGATTCATCTTCTCTTTCAGCTTCTCTATGGAGTGCTCAATGATTTCTTCTTCATTGTAGCAAGGAACTACAAGATAAAGAATTCCACATTTTCTTTCTTCCAACATCCTTCTTCCTTTCCTATTTGACCTTCGTATTATTTATGCTTATAATTAAATAAATTAAGGTGCCCAATAAATAGATATCTAATAAGCTAAATTATATCACCTTCACAATATGTTTTTTCTATAAAGCCCATTTATCAGTCAACTTATATTCTATTACTTAACAAGGAGATTTCTCTATGATAAAAAAATTATCTGCTTCCATATTACATAATTTATTTTTCCTTATTACCATGTCTTGCTTTACGGCCTACAGCTTTATTTTTGATTTATCCGTGGCTGATCTGCCGGAATCCGGAATTTCTATTTCTGTTTATCATTTATTTTACAAACTAATTGAAACATTTTCTCAGGAATTAAGTAATCAGACCTTACTTTTTACTGTTCTTAGCTGTGTCTTTGGATATTTTTATGTCGTAATCTGGTATCATAAAAAAACTCTTCCCATTACTTACAGTAGTGTACTTTCTCTTTTTCTGTCTATAGGTTATCTTGGTGGGATATCTTATTCTACTGCGAATACTATTACTTATTTATTTGATTCTGACATCCGTCTGATCAAATCCTGTATTTTCCTATCCGGAATTTTTATGTTTTATCTTACAATTATCAATCTTTTTTATAATTTATGCAAGAGTAATATTGATATTGTATTCAAAAAAAATTATCGTTTTCTCTATGACCTGATTAAAGCTCATCCCTGGAAGCTCTTTTTTGTGATCATCTTTTTCAGCTGGCTTCCTCATCTGATCTTACGCTATCCCGGGGTAATGTCTTATGACAATTATAATCAATTATCCTACTATTTTGGGGTAGTTCCTTATACTACCGCCCAACCCATCTTTCATACCTGGTTATTTGGTTCTTTTATCCGTCTAGGCCTTCTGATTGGCAGTGAAAATCTGGGATTATTTTTCTTTACCGTATTTCAATCCTTAATCATGGCAGCCGTTCTTTCCCTGGGAATAAGACAAATGATTCTATATGGTGTGCCTAAGTGGGTTCCTATATTCAGCCTTCTTTTATACTGTTTCGGACCTTGTTTTTCGGGCTATTCATCCTTTCCCATTAAGGATTATCTTTACACCGGATTTTTTGTATTATTCTTCTTAATGCTTTTAGGCTATTCCATGGAAGGTGAACAATTTCTCCTTAAGAAAAGTTCTGTACTTCTTTGGGTTCTTTCTTCTCTCTTTATGATATTGTGTCGAAATAATGGAATTTACATTTATCTGCCGATTGCCCTGCTTCTTTCCATCTTTTTTTTCAAAAAAAGAAAAGTGCTGAGACATAAGCAGATTATTCTCCTTTTTGCTATTTTACTTCTTCCTATATTACTTAACAGCAGCATCCGTTTTGTAATTACCAAACAATATGAGGTAGTACAGGATTCTCCAAAGGAAATGTTTTCTCTGCCCTTTCAGCAAACTGCACGTTTTGTAAAAGAACATAAAGAGAAAATTTCGGTAGCCGAAGCTGAAGTTCTTAGAAAGGTACTGGATTATAATAATCTTCCTTATCTCTACAATGAAATGACCTCTGATCCGGTAAAAACAACTTACCATGCAGCATCTATGGAAGATATGACCTCTTATTTCAAAATATGGTTTTCCCAGTTCCTTCAAGATCCTCTTTGTTATCTGGAAGCTACCTGGAATCAGAACTATTATATATTTTATCCTAAAACAGATAATATCGTTTATAACAAAGACTGTTATGTCGGTCATGAAATTACGATTGAATATGGGCTTCCTGCCTTACTCCAATTTAAAATTCCCAAATTTATGGAAGGTATTACCACTGTAATGGTAAGTTATTATTCTCTTTTAAGTAAGCTTCCTGTAATAGGTCTTCTTAGCAATGCTTCCTCTTATGTTATTACCTTCTTTATAATATCCTGCTTTATTTTTAAGGATAAAAAACGAAGTCTATATCTTGCGCTGTTACCTCTGCTTTTCACCTTTCTCTTTCTTTTAATCGGACCACAGATTTATCTGCAGCCAAGATATGCCTTTCCAATCATATATACTCTCCCACTTTTATTGGGAGTCTACTTAAGCAAAGTAAGTTAAGAATCCATATCCTACTACAAGGTCTATGAACAGCAACTGTATATGCTTGAACCTAAAACCCATTCCGTTATTGAAACGGATTTTATCAGATTAAATTTACAGAACCAGCGGGAACTGTTCTACTATAAGGAAAATATTCCTGATTACAGTAATGGGGTAACATTCTTACGAATATTACCCCAAATATTAGCTTAGAACCACTTTATTCACTCTCTGCTTTATTAGAATAAAAAGAATACATGTTATAACTCCTAAACCATCTTCTGTAGTAAGGCAACAAAAACTTCTTTGTATCCATACCCTTTATTATTATTTGGAATCTCGAAATACAAAAAACTTTTGTCCAAAATAATTCAGTACAATAAAAATGCACATTCCCAAAACCATACTAATCTGTTCCATCAGGGACACGGAGAAAGAGATTCCTTTCATCAGGGTAAAGATTACCGGCTTGGCTACGGAGTAGGCAATGACGTAGCATATCAAAATGTTGATCACAAAGCGGATCACTTCTTTTCCTGATTTTTTATGGGACTGAAAGGTAAAGTACTTGTTTGCAAAATAGCTGAATATACTTCCGATAATATAGTCCATGGCACTTGACATCCAGTATCCCATATGAAAGATGTTATAAGCAATGAACATGGCTGCTGTTCCGATGATGGTATTCAATACACCAACAATAATGAACCGGGCCTGTTCCATTTGAAAGATTTTTTTGATCTTATTCACGTTAGTTCGTTCCTTCCTTTACAGCAATCTCATAATGTGTAGTTTGGTGTACTCTATAATCTTCTTTATTAACCCCTTCTAATGCTATCTTTGTCTGTACTGTTCCCGGTAAACCAAATAGCAAATCAGCCTCTTTTATTGCTTCTATTTCATTTTCATATTCACTCAAATAAGAAAAATTTCCATATCCATGATAATAATCTAGGTACAAAGAAAAAGAATAGTCAATCTCCTGATTTTCAGGGTCTGAACACAGCAGAATATTGTCATCTGTACTTATATTCGTTAAAACATCACTTACTAACTCTTGAAAGTTCTCTGCCTGCAATGTAAAATCTTTCGCTTGAGCCGGCAGATTCCAACCACGATTTAACAAAAAAATTAAAAGAAGCTGCAGATAGACAAAATACAATCTTTTATTTTTATGAAAATATTTATGCCCTAATATAATGGCAATATAAGCTACTCCTATGACTGCCGGAATCAAATATCTTTCCCACATTCCACTTTTAGCATGAATTACCAATTGAATCAAAATGATGTAAACAGGAAACAATATTTCTATTAGATTTCCCACATGAAAATCTTCCTTCTTCCATATCTGTTGAAAAAAAAGGAAAAAGGTAAAGAGAAAAAGAAGGTAGGGTAAAAAAGGTCCTTGCATAATCCTTAGAATTCCTTCTAAATAGTAAAACAATCCATCCTCCACACTGAAACCCGCATATTCTATGGAATTAAGCCCGACTTTCGTAGTAATAAAATAAGCTTCCGCCGCCAAAACAGCAATGCATAAAAGAATTTCTATCTTATATTTTAAAATAAATTTTCCGCATAAAGAAAAGAAGGATACTTTTTCCTCTTTTCTTTCCTTCAGAAAGGAAGAAAATAACAGTAGATAAAATCCCGGCATACAGGCCAAAAAAGCCTCTTTCTGTAAAGTCAACAAAATTAATATTAATACAAAAAAACTACTTCTAATAAAGCTTTTTTTCTTTATTAACAGGTCTGTTGCTACCAAGGCTATGGAAAAAAGAAGTAAACCTACCGGCTCCTGGGGCCCCAGTCTCCATAAAACAGCCGCCTGATTACCTAAAAAGGTAAAAAATCCCAAAAGGCTGGCATAAGCTCTGCTAACTCCCCTTCTTCTGGCGTAATAAAAGAACAGCGAGGAAGATGTTGTAATTACTACCACATTTTTTAAAGATAAAATCCCATAGCTATCCATAAAAAAATAGGTATCCAAAACACGGGTAAAGGACCAAAGAGGGCGAAAACGCAGATGGAAATCCCCTCGTACAGAACGAAGCAGCTGTTCTTTAAGCCCATTTACCATTAACCCTTTATTAATGTTAATGTAATTCTGATCATCAACAAGATGATATCCGGAAAAAAGTGTTCCCATTTTATCAAGGAAAACAACCATAAAGAAGGATAAAATCACCCAAAAAATTACTGCCTCATATTCCTCTGACAAATTCTTAATTCTATTTTTGTTTAATTTTATCTTCTTTCTTTCCAAATCTTTCTTCATGTTTCACTTCCCTATTTCCTTTCCCGGTTTGTTAATTTCAAAAAATATCTAATCCTCTACCACATACTTACATCCCTCTATATTCATTACAGGCTTTAATCACTGCATCCTGCTCTTTTTTCGTCATCTCCGGAAACAAAGGCAGGGTGGCACAATGAGATGCCAGGTATTCTGCATTGGGGCAGTCTCCCACCTGATATCCCAGATGGTGATAAGCCTTTTGCAAATGACAGGGCACCGGGTAATGTCTGTTACATTCGATTCCCTGTGTTTCCATATATTTCAGAAAATGTTCCGGATTTTCCACTGTCACCACAAAGAGATGGTATACCGGTGTGGTATTCCCCGGATGTGTCTGTAGAGTAAAAAGAGGGTTTGTGATTTCTTTCAAATATCTCTCCCCTAACTCTTGTCTTCGTTTAGTCCATTGTGGAAGATACTTTAGGCTAACACTTAGTACCGCTCCCTGGAGTCCTTCCAGACGGTAATTATAGCCAATCATATCATGATAATAGCGAATCGCACATCCCTGATTTTTCATGACATTAATAGTATCGTAATGCTCTTTTTTACGACAAGTGACACTCCCTCCTTCTCCAAAAGCATAAAGATTTTTGCCCGGATAAAAGCTAAAGCATCCTAAATCCCCTAATCCTCCTACCATCTTTTCTTCATACATTGCTCCGTGGGCCTGGGCACAGTCTTCTACCAAATACAGATTATATTTTTGTGCAATGGTATTGATCTTATTGTACTCAAAGGGCTGTCCATACAGATGCACTCCCAAAATAGCCTTTGTTTTTTCTGTGATCTTTTCTTCAATCTTATCCGGATCCAGCTGCCAAGTATCCGAAGTACAATCCACAAATACGGGAGTTGCTCCACTGTAGGTTACCCCCCAGGCAGTTGCTATATAAGTATTTGCCGGTACAATTACTTCATCCCCCGGACCGATTCCCAAAGCTACCATGGCACAGTGAAGGGCAGAAGTTCCATTGTTGACACCGGTGGCATAAGGCACCTGACAGTAGGCAGCAAATTCTTTATCAAAGGCATCCGCATATTTTCCACCGGAAAAGGCCGTTTCCTCACAAACTGCTTCTATGGCTTTTAAATACTCTTCTTTATGTGCTTTATAATCTCTTGTAAGGTCAATTCTTTTAATCATGTCCTATTCCTCTCCCTATTCTACTTGCACTGATTCCTATTTCATATATTTTTAAACGTTGCACTAGTTTCAGATTGTCCGTTTATCTAACCCCTTGTCTTCCTCTAAAAAAGCTTTTTTCAGTCGTATAATCTGCACCAGATAATTTTTAATGGTCTTCCATAGCTTTACTGTAGTATTGTAATCTTCCTGCCACTCTACCGGCATATCATAAATCTTCACTCCTCTTCGTTCTGCCCGAAGAAGAAACTCTATAGTATAAAACCATCCTTTTTCCTTACTGCATTCTAAAGTAAGAATTTCGGCCGTTTCTCTTCTAACCCAAGTAAAACCACAGACAGCATCGGTAGCTTTCATATGAAATATACTCTTTAATAAAATTAAAAGTCCCATGGAAGTAATCTTGCGATACCACTTTCTTCCTCTGGTATCAGATTCCTTACTAAATCTGCTACCATTTACATATTCCAGACTTTCATCTTCCTCAAACATTTCTATGGTCTTTTTCAGATATTTTAAATCAGTGGATAAATCAATATCCATGTATCCTACAATATCACTGGTATTTTCTGAAATTCCTCTTCGAAAAGCAACTCCCACACCCCGTTCTTCCATCCGTACGTAAGCTACTTCCTCGTATTTCTTCTCCAAGCTTCTTGCAATTTCAGGAGTTTCGTCATCAGAGCCATTATCCAATATGGTAAGTCGGTAGGGATTTGTAATATTTTCTCTTAAATACTGAATAGATGTTTCAATTCCCTTTTCCAAACGAAGACGTTCATTTAATACCGGATATAAAAGATTAATACTTAACTGCCCCATTATTTTACCACCTTTTCAATTTCCATAATAAAATATCTCTGATGACGGAAAATGAGATTCAGCATCACAGATAAATATTTTAACATAATCGTTAAAAGGGCAAATACTCCAAAAAAGCCCAAAGATAAAAATCCCATGGTAGATAGCCATCCCTCCACGATAGAAGTACCACTGAAATAATCCTTTATAATATAGATTCCCATTCCAATGCTAAGACATAGAAACAGAACACAAAGCAGCATGGAAAAGCGTTCTAAGACATCAGTAAAATAAATAAAGGAATCCAAGGCAAGAGAGGTTCTTTCACTTCTATTTCCATTCTTCTTCACCTTTTTTATAGGTATATAGGAAATAAAATCCGTTTTCAGTCCACAGTTGGCATACACTGCCTTTCTGTACGGAATATACTGCCCCATGGATTTTACTCGATTAATGGCTCTTCTAGATAAAATACGAAAGCTTTCTGTTCCAATCTTTCCTTTACCTCTACTGGTTTTATTATAAAGAAAATAGAAGGTTCTAGAAGATAAACTACCATTGTTTTGTGGCCGTACTCCTACGATATCGTATCCATCCATCACCTTTTCAAAAGCTTTTTCAATCATTTCCTTAGAGTAATCCATGGCAATGGTATCAAATTCATAAACAAAGTCGCCAATAGCAAGATCTCTTCCTGCATTCATGGATCCTTCCATTCCATGAAAAAAACTCATATGGACAAGATTTACCATAGAAGAAATCTTTCGGTTTTCCAAGTATTCTTTTAAAACTTCTACGGTTCCATCGGTACAGTCATCATTGACACCAATAATTTCAAATTGCTCAAATCTCTCTTCAAAATAAGGCAATATCTCCTGAAAAAAGGTAAGAACTTCATCTCTTACATTATGAAGATATAAAACAATGGATATAAATTTCTTTTCTTTCTTATTCTGCATTTTCTCTCCTTATCTTGTCATCATAGATATTCATCCAGATCATATACTGTATTAATCTTTCCGGACAGTACACTGACAAAAGTAGGATTGGTACTAAATACTTTAATGGCAGTTGGTCTGGAATCATCAATTTCAGAAGATTTTAAAATCGGTTTCATAGAAAAAAGGGACTCCTGATATTCGTACCCGTATTCTTCTTTTAAATATTTGTCTGCCAGATAGGACATATAACTCCATGCAGTTTTTGGTTTCTTTTCACACAGATTACAGTTGGCCAGATTTTTTATACTACAGTTCTTATTTTCCTGACAGTTAAACCGGGGAAGGTTTTCATAAGAAGTAATATGAGGAGTAAAGGTAACCGAAGTCAGGGAATGATATCCTGTTTTTCCAAAGGGCATAATGGAAAAAAAAGGACCATCCATAACCGTAAATCCGATTCCCTCAATAGCTTGGGAAGGCTTGCAAAGAATAATTTCACAAAGCTCATATTTTATAGGAAATTTCTCTTTCTCTACTCCTTCCAGCTTCTCTAATATCTGATTCACCGATGCATAGGTAGCATTTAGTACAAAAGCAGAAGTCACTTCCATACCATTCTCTAAGGTAATTACATAAGTCTTACCCACTCTTCGAATTTCTTTAATTCTTGCCTCAAACAAAAAACTAACATTTCTTCTTTTCTCCAATTCTTCCATAAAGTATTCTTTTAAGATGGAAGCATCATAAGTATATTCTTCTGTCAGAAAGGCCCCGTCACACATTCCCTTTTTAAAGTATCTCTCAGGAGCCACCTGTTCACAACGAATTTCGGCTGCCTTGCAAAACTCCATAAACTGCTCTGCATTAGTCCAAGAAAACTGAGCTGAGGTAGCATAAATCTGCTCGAACCGGCTATGAATACAAAAGCTAAAATCCTCTACAAAGCGTTTAAAATAACCAGCTGATTTTTCAGCAGTTGTCAGACTTCTGGGATAATGATAGCCCATATGTACCCTGGCCTGATTAATGTAGGTAGCTCGTGAAAATGGCTCTTTATCATATTCCAAAACTAGGATATTTTCATCTTTGTCTGAAGAAAACTTAGCTGCATACAAGCCATATAGTCCTGCACCGATGATAATCTTATCATATCGTTTTTCCATTTTATTCCTCTTATTTATCTTAATACTATTCTATATACAATCTATAATACTCGTCTCTTGGAATTGCTACAACAGATTTTTTGCCATAAAATCTTGCAGTAGCATGATTAATATATGCAGTAGGATCATCAGTTAACGGCATATGCATAATAGGTCCCTGCCAATCATTCATTTCCGGAACTATCGCATCCTCTATCATAGGATTATTTAAAATCGCCAAACGCTCTCTCATTTGTATTTCAAAATCAACGATCTGTCCCGTAGCAATATAGTCATAGCTTATGTAAAAAGCTGTATTATAAAAAAGGAATCTGTTCCCAACAATGCAAAGTAAAACTGTTGCCGTAAAAACAAGAAGCTCTTTACTGTTCTTTCCCTTTTTTTTATGGCTGATTTCTTTTCTCACTATTCCTGTAGAAAGTTCTTGCTCCTTCTTCTGCTGATATTTCATCTTAAAATAACCCGTCCAGTAAATCAGAATCAGATAAAATCCCAAAAGAAATACCCAAAATATAGTATCGTATACTCCACCTGAAAGTTCAGATTGAGAATAAATACCTGGAGCATAAACAGAGCAGGTTAGTGAATAGATCAATACTGTAATCTCCACAGGATATAAAAATCTAATCCTACATTTTTCCATGTCCAGATTTTTCCAGAAAAGGAGCAGCAAAAAGGGAAGGAGAACTACCAGAAGTTTTATTTCCCACAAATTCTTCGGGATTGCTAAGGCTCCTTCTTTAAAACACTGTAGCAACGTGGTAAGTATTCTACTTCCTCCCAGTTCATAAGCCTCTCCGCCTCTCACTGCATTTCCCGGCGAAAGAATACTAATGACAAAGCCAATCAGTAACAATACCAGGGGTAGCAGCAATTTTACTGCCTGCTTTAACTGTCTCCAATCTTTTTTCCACAGCAAAAAAAGAAAGTATAAACAAAGAATTTCGAAATTCAACACTATGCATAAATAGCCGGATCCCCCCAGGAACGCATAAAACAAAGATAGCCACACCAGGTATTTTCCTTTTTTTTCTACCATAAATCGGTCAATCCATACAAGGGCTGCCAATGTCAGACCATAAGGAAAGGTATAATTGATCATAGCAGAATACCAAAATAATCCCCCTCTGATATAAGGCATGTACTGGATAGATAGAAAGGTAAAAATGGTCCAGAATATCACGATAGTACTTTTTGTGAAATGGAAATATTTTTTATTAAAATGATAAAGAAAATATCCATTTCCCAAACAAAGGGAAAGAAGTCCGATCCATACCGTAACGATGTATGCTTTTTCTCCGAATACATTTGGACTAAAGCACCAAAGGAAGGTAGAGGACCAGTTTCCTTGCCATCCCAAATAATCCACCTTCATCCATGCAAAAACTTCCTTCATTAATTCGGGAAAGCTTTTCCCACTTTTCATTGCCTGATAGGCCACTGCTCCTTCCCAGAGATCATCCCCGGTGGCATAATTAAAAAATGAGCACCAAATAATGGGAACAAGAGACAACATGAAAACTGCAATTAATACAGCACCAATATAAATCTCACTATTCCTTTCTTTTCCTTCCATCTTTTGTTTCATTTCTTCTCCCATCTTAAAACTTTACTCTTTCATAATTCACTATAATATTATATTACATTAAAGAAAGCTGACAAAATACTATATACCACTATATATCAAGGCTTATTTCCGGTAGATCTTTGCTGTCTTTCCCTGAATAATCTGATAGTCCTGTTCCATCATGTACTCATAGAGGAATCCTTCGGTAAAGTTAAAGTTGGGCTCTTTGGCCACTTCATTTCCTTGGATGAGACTAGAGGAAAAGTTCCCATATTCTGGATGAAATACCACAACACAGGTAGGAATCTTCTCAGGATACAGGGTAAAATATTCTTCCAAACGTCTGCTGTTTAAGGGCATTCGCCAGGAAGATGGAGTTCCGTAAGCATTATTACCACACAAATAACTCCAAAAACAGCTTTGGGAATAAAGCACCCTGTCTTCCGGCCGTACATAAGCTTCTATATCCTCTAACACTTTTTCGTATTGATGCTGGTGTTCTTCTGTAGTAAAAAGATATTTTCCCGGCCCCCGGTTAAGCTGTGTATTCAACTCCCCAATAGGTGCATCACGATAAACACTAAAAAGGCGAAGTACTGTTGTCTCCAATAATAGGATACTCACAAGTCCCCAAGCTATCTTTTCCTTCTTCTGCTTTCCAAACCATAACATGCTACTCATTGCAAGAAGAACAAAGCCAATTGACATGGCATCCAGTCCTGTATCAGAGGAAAAAGAAAAAGCTAGAGAAAGGCAGGCTCCCACTATAAAAAATATCAATAATTGAATATCCCTTTTCTCCCATTTCCCTTCTGCTTCACTAAGCCAAAACAAAAATATAAATAAGACATAGGCAATATTAATGCAACCAATCATTCCCCATGATAAAATCACATTCCCAAAAAAGATCAGTAGATTTCCCAATAAAATTATTCTTTTCTTTTTCTCTGTATGATTTTTTCTGAGGATAGAGACTAAAGAAACAACTACACCAATTCCATAAGGCACTATGGTCCATTTATACCTCCATCCTATGCGGGCTGCCATTAAAGGCAGTACCAATAGAGGATTGGTCTTTTGCAACTCCGGTTCATTTAAAATATAAGGAATGTTAAAAAGAAGTTCTGAAATTGATGTACGGGAAAGTAAAAATCTCAGATAGAGTATCGCCATCACAGCACTGCCGAACAAAATACAAAGGATACTTTTCCACTGCTTCCTTCCTCTTTTCATGCAGAAAGCTGAAAAAAATGCCACCAGATATACTACCGATAAATAGGGGGTGGATACCACTGCCAAGGCCCATAAAATGCCTATGATGATACATTTTCCATAAGATGTACTTTCTTTCATCAACTGGTCGTACAGCAAAAGGCAGCCAAGCAGTGTAAGGGTTAAGGTCATGTTGTAGTAGGACATTCCCCCAATATTGGCTCTGGAATACAGATAATATAATAAGGAGGCTGCCAGGGCGTTTTCTATCTGATGATATTTTTTCAGCACCTGATAAGAATAAATACAGGTTGCTGTAGAAATACACCAATATAAGGTCCTAAAGTAAGAATAAACACCTTCATTTCCTCCGGTTATCTTCTGATAAAGAGAATAGAATGGAAGCAGCAAGGGGCTGATAGTTTGTGCCGTAAACCACTCATCTGCGATCATTTTTTCTCCCAGCCAGAACCGGTGAACCAGGGTCAGATAAAAGCTTTCATCGGACCAGGTAAAGCTAAAAAAATTTCTCAAAAATAATAAGATTGCAACAATTGTCAGAAAACCATAAGCAATGGCTTCTTTTCTTTTTCTATTCATTTCTCTTTTCCTTTTTGGGAAGAATGGTCAAAACTATCATAACACTGATCAGGGAAAGGTAAAGACTAAGGCTTACTCTGTTTCTCAATTTCATGAACCATATCAGGTTACTGTTTTCTTCATCAAAACGGTAGAACTGAAAGTCCTCTGACTGCCATCCAATGGTCAGGGTATTCTCCTGTGGTTCTATTTCATGAAATAGAACCAATTCTCCATCACAGTCACAAAGTCTTTCATTTACATAAACCTGCTCATATTCCTGATGAAATGGCATCGTAATATCTGTAATCTGCAGGATTCCTGTTATTACTACAGACATAACTATATATCCTATAAAAGCTTTTAATGTAAGGTAAGATTTTCCTCTTTCTTTGAAAAAAATGAGCATATCTGCTTTTATTTCAAAACTACGGTTCCAATTTTCAAGGACGGAAACTTCTCTTCCTTTCCCTCTCATCCAACGATAGAAAAACTCACCCAGAAAAAGAAGGGAAATATTTTTTATAGAAGCATTAAATAAAAACTGTTCCGTCAGACCTGCCATAAAAAAGGATAGGATCACTGCCAGTTCTTCCCTTCTGTTTTCCTTCAGATATATCTTTATGACAAAATAATACGCAATCATCAGGATGGAAAATAAGAGAACTCCATACCATCCTACGGCATAAACAAAGGAATTATCTAAAGAAAAATTACTTATTCTAATTGGCTTTCCCCAAAAGCTGAATCCATACTCATCCAGAAATACCTTAATTGCCCAAAGTCTGCTGTTCAGTAGCTTATTGACAATGGTAAAAAGGAAGCTTTCCATGGGAACAGTAGCAGGAATCAGAAAAGAAAAAACCAGACAAACCGGAAGAGTTGCCTGAATCCCTACTTTCTCTATCGCTGTAATCTTCTTTCTGAATTTAAAATAAAAGAAAAACACAATCATAAGCCCGGAAATCAACACTCCGGTATAGCTTAGAGAATAAAAGAAAATATAGGCATTAATCCCCATCAAAATTATGCTTACCTTCCACAGATTATCTTTTTTGGTCAGATACAGGATAAAGGTCATCAGTAAAATAAAGGAAATATGAAGCACATTTGGGTGGGTATAACCAAGACTTTCCCGAAGAATGGGACCCAGTCCAAGCTTTTCATGAACCAGTCTCACCCCGAAACGTTCCAGGAAAATAGCAGCACTTATGGTAAAGAGCATATAAGAGCTCCACACAAAGGCTCCCAGCTTCATAATCTTTTTCACAGAAATATTTTTCATACCAAAAAGCATCATTGTATAAATTAGAATACTGAAGGTACCAATATGAAGAAAGATTCCTCCTCCCCAAAGAAGAAAGATTCCCATGACCACAAGCTCTTTCCAATGATATCTGCCTAAAGCAATCTTCAGTACAAAAAGAATTCCTGACACTGCAAGACAAAGACGAAACAAAGTTCCTGCTTCCTCCAGTCCAATCCCCTTCATAAACAACAATATGGAAAACATCAGATAATATACAAGCTCTTCTGCTGTTATTCTTTCCGTCTGTGCTATATTTTGCATCTTGTTAGCTCCTTTGCCAAATATCCATGGCTTTTTCATAAGCCTGTATAAAAATATCAGCCCTGTACTCCCATGTAAAGTATTTTTCTATGGTTTCTTTTGCCTTTTTTCCCATCTTTTCCCTTAACCTGTCATCTTCCAGTGCTTTACAGATACAAGCTGCCCAGGTATCTGCTTCCAGCGTCTTTGGAAGAAAACCATTGATTCCATGGGAAATCAGAGTGGAGGAGCCCCCGTTTTGACTACTGACTACGGGGACTCCAAAATACATGGCCTCTAACAATACCATTCCAAAAATTTCATAATTTGTAGGAAGTAAGAATAAATCTGCATGTCGGTAATACTCTACTGCTTCTTTCTGACTTACTTTTGGAAGATAACAGATACTTCCTTCCACTCTCTCCTTTGCAATAGAGGCGAGAAAGGCTTTCTGATAGGCTTCCTCTCCACTACCGATGATCGTAAGTCTTACCTTAGGAAATCGTACTCTTACCTTTCGGAAAATGTCAACTAAAAGATATACATTTCTTCGCTCTTCCAGCTTTCCCAAATATAATAACATTTTTTCGGATGTTTTCAATTCTTCAAATATTGGTACTTTCTCTTCCATCCGCATTGATAGTTTTAATTCTTCAGGTAACGCTACCTCTGATTCTGTCAAAGCTAATGGTCTTACCTCTGTCAATGAAGAGTCTTCTGTAAATCTTCCAATATCGATCCCCACTCCGGCAGTTATCACATTTTGAAAGCCTTTGGAAGAAAGAAAGTTCGAAGCAAGTTTACTTTTTGTTAACGCAATAGTATTCTTATACGCTCTAAGAGGCAGAAAAAAGGTATCAAAAACCTTGCATCTGAGATTATAGCCTTCGGCGTATTCATCAAAATAAGGCCCATGATAGATTACTGTGGGCTTTTTTTGCTTCGTGTATAAAAGCCAGCTTTGCAGCTGCTCATATTCATGGACCTGAAGTACGTCATAGTGGGGAATCAACTTCTTCACTGAGGGCATAATTCCATTTTTTAAGAAGGCAAAGCCTTTTAGCCAATAGATGGAAAGGCTATATTCTTTTCCACCTGCTTCAAACTGATATTCCTCTATTTTATCCCCATTATTTCCATGATACAGAACAATATCACATTTATGTCCCTTTTTGATGAGAGCCTTTGCCAGACCAATCTCCTGAACATTATAGCTGTCCAGCTTCAAAATATCCGGAAAGGTTCGTATAATCAATATTTTCATTTTTGCCGTTTTATCATCCTTTTTATCTTAAGATACCGTTCCTTCCCTAGTATAAGGGCTGCCACCTTGATCATTTTAAAATACAGTTTTCTATTCCAGCAAGACCAGCTTGCTGCATAATGATGAATGGAAATGGTCTCTTCTTTAATATCAAAGCTTTGCGTTTCATGATCGAAGCAACAGAAAAATTCCTTAGGGTAAATAGCAACATTTTCCACTATCTGGAAAGAATTATTCTTGACTAAACCCTTTTCTTCCAGAATCCCTGTTACTATATCTACAATATTCTCAATCCGTCCATCGATATTTTCTCCAAATTTCTTATGATTGTAGACTTCGATGATATCTGTGAGGATGGCATGTCCTTTTTCTGCCGCAAAAATTAAGCCTGGATTTACCGTCTTATCTGATTCAAAGCCACTGAATGCAGTATGATTTAACACTCCTTGCGGAATAGCTTTCAACAGCTCCACATCTGTATCCAAGAAAATACCACCATATTCATTTAAAATATCAAATCTGGCAGAATCAACAACAAAGGCCCATTTTTTTTCTTTATATGCCTGGGAAGTATATTGATTTTTATGAACATCATAGTTCTCTTCATTCCATTCAATAATCTCCCAATCCGGGAGATATTTTTTCCATGATGCTATACATTTATTAATCAATTTAGACTTTTTGTTTCCACCGAACCAACAATAGTGTATTTTTTTTGGTATCAATTTTTTTCTCCTATTTTACCAATAGCAATGATTTTCTACAATTTTACAATTTGTAGGCGTTTCTGAGTCTTTTGGATAAACCCAATGCTCATTAAATTCTACCTGCGCTCTGGGATTATCTACCCACCGTCTTCCTTTAATCCCAAACAGAATCTGGGTAGCACCTCCCAAATGAATTACCTGCTTTCCTGCATTTTTTAATTTAGCTGCCAAAGGAAATCCATAGGCTCCACAACCAAGAATAGCTACCTCAAAATCAATTTTCATGGCTTCTTCATACATATATTCCAAAGCTTCAAACCAAGTTTCAAATCTGTCGTCCTTTTCTCCGGCAATAGTTTGAACTGCTTTCAATGTCTTTAATTCAAATTCCGGAAGAACTTCTTTTCTTTGAAATAAAACCTCTCTCTTCTGATACTGTTCCTGAATAGACTCCTCAAAAGGATGAATCACTAAAACCTTCTTTCCTTTTAAAGCCGAGGACCAGGGAACGCAAGAACATCTCCATGGTTCAAGATGATTAAGATAGGATAATTCTACCTGTGGCATATATTCTGTAATTACATAATCATCCAATCTGCAATGCCACATGGCCAATAAATCCACTGCCTTACAGGATTCCAGCATAAGATCCGTAAAATTCTGTGCAAGTTCTGATTTTTCAGGAAAAAAACCGGCTCCGCTTACTAACCTTCCAAACCACTTTTCAAAGTCCTCCTTTGTTTCTTTACTGATACCAAAAAGCCTCTGCTTAAGGATATTCGTCATAACACATAATTCTGTATTCCCAAATCTTGCCACCATAAAAGGTTCTTTACTGTTTAATTTATTAATTATCCAACGATGTGTTTTCTTCTGATTTTTTACCCATTGATTTGCATAAAAATACATAATGGGATCATAGTTAAAAAAACGCTCACATATATTTCTTCTAATGATTTTATGGAAAAAAAATTCTCTAAAACGGAACCTCGTTTCATAAAATTTCCATTTTTTTTGTTTGTTCATGTTAATTATTCCTTATTTTTCAGAATGACTTTCCAGTTTAACAATGCCTTTTTCTTTCACTTCAAAGATTACATCACACTGCTCTGTAGTAGATAAACGATGAGCAATAATAATCAATGTTTTTGTTCCTGTTAAAGAATTGATGGCGTCCATAACTGCTGACTCTGTTTCATTATCCAGTGCAGAGGTAGCCTCATCCAACACTAAAACACTGGGGTTAGTATATAATGCTCTGGCAATCCCGATTCTCTGCCTTTGCCCTCCGGAAAGACAGATTCCATCTTCTCCAATGACCGTGTCAATTCCATTTTCCAAGGTTTCAATGAAGTCTTTTAACTGGGCTTCCTCCACTGCTTTCCAAAGCTTTTTTTCATCCTCCATTTCCTGTCCAAAGAGAATATTGTTGCGAATTGTATCATCCATCAAATAAATACTTTGAGGAATATATCCCAGATTTTTTCTCCAGCCATTTTGATGCTTTGCAATATCTTCTCCATCCACTAATACACGACCTTTTATAGGCTTTAAGATACCCAGTATAATATCTACCAAGGTGGTTTTTCCCGCTCCGGAGGGTCCTACAAAGGCAACTGCCTGGTTCTTTGTTATGGTAAGAGAAATATTTTCCAGCACACTATCTTCTTTTCCCTGATAGGAAAAGGAAACATTTTCTAATGAAATTGAATCATTGAAAATCAGATGTTCACTTTTCTTTTCTTCTAAATTACTTAAACTGTTTAACTCTTCAATTTCTTTCAAGTCATGATATATGGCATCAAAGGCAGGCAAATTAAACATAATCACCCCATAGCTTGAAGTAATACGATTAATTGAAGGTAATAATCGAAAAGCTGCTACTGCAAAGACGGATACCGTTGTAACAAAATACGCACTGGATGTACCGTTTAATAACTTTATAATAATTACACTGAGTAAAGCAAAGATGCAAACCGTTTCCATAACTGGTCTTGGTGCAACTTGCAACAATCTATATTTTTTTTCTCTTTCAGACCAACTGCAATAATTATCATCAAATTTATTACAAAAATACTCTTCTCTTCCTAATATCTTTGTCTCCTTAATTCCGCCTAAAGACTGGTGAAGCCATTTTGTAATTCCTGCACGATATACTCTGTCTTCCCCACCAATTCTTGTGAGATATCTTTTGAAAGGCTTTGCAAATGTTAAAACAAATAATCCTAAGATTAACACCATACCAATTGCTATGGATTTATCTTTTATGACCAAATAGGCACCCAAAATAAGGCACACGCACAATTCAGCCAAAAGTCCCAGCATAGACATAATTGCCTGAAACATCATTGTAACATCAGATTCTATGTTTCTCATTAAATCTGCACTATTATTTTGCAAATGAAATGAATATGGCTGTTGCATATAGCATTGTAACATACGGGTTGATAACTTTTTTTGGCTACTAAAGGTAAATGCATATTGTACATAATACAATAAAATTAAACTAAAGTTTTTAACCACATAAACCACTATTAAAACTCCTGCCAGAAAGGCAATAAAAGTATTTACATTCGTCACTTTTAATAACTCATATAACCATTTGAGATAGGACGTTTTTTGGATAGAAGAAGGATCCATAACTACATTGATAAATGGCATAATTGCAACAACACCAACCAATTCCAAAATAGTTGTTAACAGTATTCCAAGCAATAAGATCAAAAACTTTATTTTTTCTGTACTGTCAAAAATATAGTTAATTTTCTTAAAAAAGGTCTTTATTCGTTCCATATATTTTCTCCTGAATCAGTATTTTCCTAAGTTAAAAATAAATCTACCATTCTCATAATTTCTAAACAGTAATGCCCCTTGACTACCACCGGCATTTCCAGCTATTAAATAATTACATTCTGCTAAAAGTAAGATATTAATCAAATACTCTTTTCCTTTTTCATACCGATTCTCAATGTTTTTTATACTGATTTCATTTATATTCTCATCTTTGGTAGTTGAATATCTTTCCGTTTCCATTGACACCACAACGTCTCCATATGTTTTATTAATTATATCATAAATCTTTTGATCTTCTGTGGCTAAATATATAAATTCATATTCAGAGTTTTTTAACTCTTTATCAATTTTTTCTATTGCCAAATCAATCGTTGGCTGTATCGGATGGTTTTCGGGTCGCTTACTGATATAATCAGTACCTCGAAGCAATACTCCTAAAACTTTTTTCCCCTGAAACATTTTATTTTTTAATTCATCAAGCTCTGTCAATATATCATTTTTTATAACCAAATATTTATCTGAAACTTCCTTCCATTGTAATAATAGTTCCTCATTATATGCTATTGAATCATCCGGATAACAAACAGTACCGTCAATTATACCGCTACCCAAAATAATATTCTTACTTCTTCGTATATCTTCCAGACTATATCCACAAGGTTGCTCAAAATAATATTCCCACACATTCCCCTTCAACCGATTGTCCATGTAGGTATTATCTTTATTGCTCATATCCACAACAGGTATGTAGCCTTGTTCTAAAGCATACTTAATATATCCCAATGTAGTCATTACTAATGAAAATAACCCTACATTTGCTCCTGCCCTTCTGATGACATAAAAGACTTTATCCGGATTTTCTCTTCCGTACGAAACTTTTTGCTCTCTCCACTTCCACTTTGTATAAAGATCATTTACTAATTTAATTTTTTTTAGATACTTTTTCACCTCTTACCCCTTCACTTCTATAAGGACGTTACCTTTATTATTATATCTTCAAAATTTTATCTTCCACCCCATATCTTCCTAATGTAAAGATATACTGAAATTCAAAACTATTCGACAATAAACAGGCGCCTACCGTCCCAGAAGTCCTTCCTGCCACTAATCCGTTACATTTAGATAAGGTATAAATTGTCTGTAAGTACTCAAGTCCCTTCTGAAACGGTTCTCGTTGATTAAACTCTTTATCCTCATTCAAGTATACCCCGGAAGGATATACTCTTTTTTGGGGGTTATATAGGAGGTCACTTCCATACATCTCCTTCATTTTTATGAAAATTCCCTCATCTTCTGTGGCTAAATAAATCTTTTTACAATCGTATTTTTTTCTGTATAAATCAATTTTACTTTTTACTTCTGTAATATTAGGTTGAATTGGATGAAAATATGGTCTCAACTGTGTGTAATCAGTCCCTCTAATTAAGACTCCTATCACTCTATCATTACTATTATTTTTTAATATCTCGTTATTCTTTCTTTCCAAAATATCTAAAACATGAGGTTGATATTTTATATATGTTCTCACAATCTGTTTATAATACTCCAATATATACGGATTCATCAAAAAATCCAAGCTTTCATTTGGTTGATAATCCGGAATATCTTTCCACACATATCTTGCCTTCCCAGAGTTTAATGCCTCTTCTAAGGCTATTTCTATTGGTTGCTTAAAAAATAATTCCCAGGTATTTATCTTTCCTACATCTTGAGCAGAGTGAAAAGAATTATAATAGTTCTGCATATCAACAACAGGTATCATATTATTACGAATCGCATATTCAATCCATGCCACATTTGTAATGAAATATCCAAATAATCCTAATGGTGCATTTTTACATTCTCTCTTAATAATTAAATATTTACTGTCTAACAGATTTACTTTTCCTAAACGCTTTTCTAACTTATTAATCAACCTCGAATATTGATAATTAATATTCATTTTTATACCTTCTTTTTACAAATAATATAATCTTCTATTAAAACGTATGTGTTGATAAAATTGAAATATCCGGTGCGCATGTTATTTTATCAGGATTTTGATTTAAAAATGCCCCCCAAAAACCGAAACTGCTTTCCGTAAATATATTATGCTTACATTCTGCCATCAACTGCATATCCCGATAGCTATCCGTTCCTTTATTCCATGTTACAAATCGAACTTGGTCCTGCTTCGTATCTATGCCAAAAATCTTCTTATTTTCTTCGCACCATCCTACGCTATTTTCATCTGTGAAAAAAATAAAAACAGGATTTTTTACATTCTTTTTTATATAATTAACAGATCGCTTGAAAAAACCATGTTCGTAACAATGTCCATTCAGAAATAAAAGATCGCTTCTTCTTGCGTGAATTGATACTGAATTTGTTTGTCTTATTTCCTCCAGCATCTATAGATTTCTTTCATCCTCAATAGGCGGAAATCGAAATGCTTTCTTTAATTGTTCTTCTATCTTTTCAATTCCAAATCCCTTATTCTTAAATCTTAAGGAATGTCCAACAAAAGAATCCTGAGGATACTTTCTGTACAAATTATACTCTTGATTCATTTTTTTAATAATTTGTTCTTTTAGTACGTTCCTCATATTTCGTTTAATAAAATATCCTACTCTTGTTTGAAAAAAATATCTTCTTAAACAAAATAACATTTCTTTTAGATTTGTGGGATTCTCTATTAATTTCCCTGAGACCTTCCCAAAATTATTTAACCTTATTCCTTGTTGCTCAAAAGCCATTATAATATGAGGCGAAAAATTCCAATTATCTTTCCAAAATTCACTTTTCTCAACATATTCTAATACTTCCTTCCATTCCTCTTCTTTTAGAAGTTCTTTTACATTAGGAAGTTTAATTCCAAAAATTCTTTCCAACTCATACCCATTCCACATAGAGATCATTCCCTCTTTTTGCGGTAATTCATAGATTAAATTCTCTAAATAGCATTTTTGTTCCGGATTTGATAACTGAATAGAAAGGTATTCCGCATAATCAAGCATTTGATTTCCCAAACCTGAATCCATATGTACAACTAACATTTCTCCACCTTCCTTTTCCATTTACACTACTATCCTAATCCTGGTATATTTTTAAAATCTTCTCACAATATTCTTCCAAGGAATCAAACTTCTTTTCTTTGCAGTTTTTACTGTAAACTTCTGCTTCTTCTTTCTGCTCCCAGAAAAACTGTATTGCTTGTTTTAGCTTCAGTTTATTTCCGGCTTCCACTACCATACCTGTCTTTTCTTCTGTAATCAATTCCGGGATCCCCCCCATAGCAAAGCTGATGACAGGAGTTCCAAGTACCTGAGACTCTATTACAGTAAAAGGACAGTTCTCATTACAAATAGAAGGTAAGATAGAGACTCTTGCCTCCCCGATTACCTTTCTTAGTTCTTCTCCTTTTAAAAATCCCATATTGACAACATTAGACAGTTTTTCTACCTCTTCTTCTAAAGGTCCTCCACCGGCAAAAACAAAGGACACCTGTGGAAGTTCTTTACAGGTTTCTAATAGAATTTCTACGCCTTTTTCTTTCGCATACCTTCCAAAATAGAGAA
The DNA here is from genome assembly GCA_017520155.1 of Lachnospiraceae bacterium. GTDB lineage: Bacteria > Bacillota > Clostridia > Lachnospirales > Lachnospiraceae > SFDP01. The sequence continues at coordinate 48,678 of JAFXGR010000047.1, read as the reverse complement.
TGTAATCTTTCTTTTCATAGGAATACCTAGAAGAAAGATTACAATAATTATGGCAGGTAATTAGCTTTGGTTTTAAAATCGGATCTGTAGACAGCATTTTTTCCATGAAATAGCTGGGACATATAATATGATCAATCAACTGATACGTTTTTAACCTATGATAAAGATATCCTTCCAACGAGGCAAACAAGCTTTTAACAAGGGAATTATGAATACATCTGTTTTTTACACAGGCTTTATAATTACTGCCTTTACACGCAAAGCAAACGGTCCCTGATGCGGGTATCATCATCAAGTGATTTGGGCATACCCACTGATAATCATGGGCAGTGTAAATCAACTTTACCGGGTGTTTTCGTTTTCTTTCCCATTTTTTTACTTCATAAATTATGGAGGGTGTTAACTGAAAATTAATATTGTTAAAATGTACCACATCCGGCTGAAAGTCTTCCAGCACTTTCCGAATCTTTTTTCGTGCTTCCACAGAATAAATAATTTTAAAGGGATAAAAAAGCTTTTGCAAGCCTCCCTGATGAAAATCCATGGATTCGGTATAACTTTCCATACGATTTCCCACTATCCTATCCTTATGGTTCATCCCAAAATATTCTATTTTATGTCCCATCTCTAATAATTGATTTCCCACATCAAAAATATAGGTTTCCGACCCACCATTGGGATATAGGAATTTATTTACCATTAAAATTTTCATATTTACCCCTTTGTTTATCTCTTTCTCATATGACGATCCTGTCTCTTTGTAATTGCCTTCTCCACTAATAAAGTTTCAATGTTTCTTCCACAACTTTTTCCCAGCTATATTTCTGACAAATATAATCGCAAGCTTCTCTTTTATACTTATCTACCACTTCCGAATGTTCCAAAAGTTTTCTCAGTTTTTCTTCCAGGCTGTCTACATTGGAATGAAGAAATAATTCTCCCTTGTCCTCCACTACTTCTGCATTTTCTTTTATATCACTGACCAAACAGCAGTTTCCATAGCTCATAGCTTCCAACAAACCGATAGACATGCCTTCAACATCACTGGGCAACACAAAGCAGTAAGCATTAGAAAACAATTCCTCCAGTACCCTTCCACCTACGAAATCTGTAAATATAATATTTTCATTACCGTTTGCCATAGAAATTAAACTTTCAAAATAATCTGTAGAATGACTTCTTCCTCCTGCAATTACAAGTTTTTTCTCTGTATTAATTCTCTGATAAGCTTCTATCAGATAATGAATTCCTTTTTCCGGAACAATTCTGGCCAAAAATAAAATGTATCCGTCCTTTTCCAGTCCCCACCGTTCTTTTATTTCCTGTATTTCTTTTCTTTCCGGACGGGTAATTCCATTGGGAATAAATTTAGTATTACGATCATAGGTTTCCATGAAATAATTCTGTACATTTTCTGAAAGAACAATAATCTCATCCGCATATTTTGCTGCCATTTTTTCTCCAAATTTCAAAACTTTGGTTGCAAAATCTCCCCATTTAGCTCTCTGCCAGTCAAGACCGTGAATAGTGGCCACACAACGTATTCCAAATAGTTTTGGAATCCAAAGCACGCTGCAGGGGCCTTCAGCATGGTAGTGAATTATATCATATCTTCCAAACAAAGCTCTCAACGTTGCAAGAAAAGAATAAACAATAGCATTCAGTTTTCCGTTTTCAAAGGTTGGAATGGACAAAATCCGGATTCCCTGATGTACTTTTCCAATCTGATTAACAAATTTTTTCCCGGCCACATGACTTCCCCGTCTGTTATAGGCATCTACCCGATACCCCAGGTCTACCATTCTTTTAGATAATTCATAAACAACAATTTCCACACCGCCTTCTCTGGAAGGGATTCTTTTATGACCTATCATAGCAATCTTCTTACAGTCTTTTCTCTTCTTCAGTTGCTTCCCTTCCCGATAAGTTTCCCATAAAAAGGTGGCATTGGTTTCCACATATCGTTTGATCAATCGTCTTGGTTCCTTCATTAAACGATAAAACCACTCCAAACACAGCTCCTGCATCCACTGGGGAGCCCTTTTTACGGTTCCTGCTTCAAAATCAAAAGCTGCCCCTACGCCAATCATGATTCCCTTTACCTTATTTTCATGCTCTGCCATCCAGATTTCCTGCTTAGGTGCTCCCAAGGCTACCCACACAAAGTCCGGCTTTGTGTCATTGATTCTTTCAATGATTTCCTGATCTTCTTTTTCTTCCAGCTTTCGAAAAGGAGGGGAATACATACCTGCGACTTGAAGATAAGGATATTTCTTACTAATCTTATGCTTTAGCTTTTCCAGAGTTTCTTCTGTACTACCATAAAAGAAATGTCGATATCCCTTTTCCTTTGAAAGTTCAAATACCTTTGGCATTAAATCCGGTCCTGCTACCCGCTTTGCTTTCAAATAACCACGCTTTCTACTGACAATGGATAGAGGTTTCCCATCCGGCAAAGTCAACCAGCTGTTATTCTGTATCTCGCAATAGCTAGGATCACGAAAGGCCATAACCGTAGTATGGACATTGGCCACACAGATATAATCTCCCTTTTTTTTCTCAATATTTTGTTCCAAAGCTTCTAATACTTCTTCCATGTTAGTTACATGAATCCCGGTATTTAAAATAAAACAACGTTCCACTTATTTTCCCCTTTACTATATTAGGATTAGTAATTTAACATCTTCAACTATGAATATACCAAAGCACTAACGCCCTCCCAGGAATAGTTTATTCGATAAATGATTCTTTTTAATAATCTCTATGAGCATAACACAACTCAAAGTAACAATGATAGAGATTCCTGTTACAAACAAGTAATTAATCCCCTCTATCTCTCTTGTAAGGGGTGATACTATATAAGAAAAAATAACACCGGAGATCAAATAGAATCCCATAGAATATTTCCCCAGATAATCAACTGCTATCATTACCTTCTTTGGGATTTGATTTGCTACTTTTGTTGAAATCCATATAATCCAAAGACTTCCTACAAATCCGATTAAAAAACGATATAAATCAATCAAAAGCTGATACTCGTAGTTCTTTCCCAGTAATGTAATTCCTGAAACATAAATATAGGCATCTCTTGAATAAACCGATAATAAAATAAAGTAGAATATGGTAAGTAGAACTCCGTATATCCTCCCAGATCTGATTCGTAAAGAAAAAGTATTCTGCCATCTTATATTCTTGTTAAAAAGATATCCTAATACAAAATAGGGATACATATACTTATACAAATGAAGATTATACTGATCAGGTATCACAAATATCAACAAAAACCCCAAAAAATATATCAACTTATTATCTTTAAAAAATTTATTCACAACGACTACTGCCATAGAAGATAATAATATTGCCCATAAAAACCAAGGATTCAGAATCACCGCCCGAATCAGACTTTTTATCACATTCAAGATAGTAATCTTATCTCTTTTTAGTACTAACTCCATAAATGGGAAAAAGGCCCATACCAAAATTGGCTGTGCCAGTCGATGCCATCGATTTAAAAGAAGCTGCTTTCCCTGATATTTTTCTACTGTATTGTAAAATAAATATCCGCTTACAAGCATAAACAGAGGCATATGAAAGCTATAGATAAATTTGAAAAGAAAATCCTCAAAAAATAGTCCACTGCTTAACACCTGCTCTCCTGAAGCATATTGAATAGCATGTCCAAAGATGACAAGAAGGATACCAATGGCTTTTATAATATTAATTATCCCTAACTCAGAGCTTTCATTCCCGTTAACATACATCAATTTCTCTCTTTCCTCTCTTCATTAAAACATCTATGCCACCATAAACATGATAATAAAAAAATACATATATGCATACTGCAATACTGCAAATACCGGATATAAATGTTCCTTTCTTTTTTTATATACAAATCCACTATCTGCACAAAGTAATGATATTACCGGTAATAACAAAAGGAAATATCTCCCCTGAAAGCCCAGAATCACCTTGCTATATTCCGGTGTTTCTACCAGAAATATTATCTGCATCCCTATATATTCCATGACAGGAATCATCAGAATCCATAATCTCTGAAATAAGTTTAAATTTATTCCCTCTTTATCTTCCATAACTACTGCCAAAAGAATAAAGACCAGAAATGGTAATACTATAACCAGACTTATTATATCATTGCTCCATGCCGTCCGATACCCTAATAACTGCCCCAAATATATATCTATATTTTCAAAAGTAGTCTCCACCAACATTTTGATGAATTCTATAGGCTGTTGGAAGGCATAGAAAGGGTGTAATTTTTTTGCCATAATTCCACCGGAATTAATAACAACTGTAGCCTGCTGCTCTACTTCCATAGCTAAAGGCTTTATAAAAAGACTTTTTATCGTGGGCCAGAAAGAAGTCACCATAGAGACCGCTGCTACTGCATAAATACCAATCACTTTCCTCCATTTTTTTTCCAAAAAAGATATTTTAGGAATAATTGGAAGCAGTAATAAAAGTATAAGATATACACCACCCTTGCATTGTGCCAATAGGAACACAAAAATTCCCAGTAAAATCCAGCCCTTCTTTCTTAATCCTTCCTTCCAAAGCTTAACTATAAGAGAGAAGGTAACAAAACCTACTGCAAAAGTAAAACTATCGTAGCTAATTCCTGATGCCTGGTACAAATTCATGGGAAGAGCAGCAATAAAGACCATCATCATCTTATAGCAAGGAATCATCCTAATTCCCAAATAACATAATATCACATAAAAAATAACAATTGCTAATCGAGCAAAAAACATCATCCAAAAATAATTCAACTGTAAAACTCTTGCTAAAGACATACCAAGAATTCCCGGTGTATACTGAACAAAAGACCCATCACTGACATAAGGATAATCACTTATATCAACTTCAATCATTGATGTATCCTGTACGGCCCTTCCTGCCTTCTTATATTGATACCATAAATTCTGTGCCTGAGCATTAATTGGTAAACCAATTTGTTCCTTAATTTCTTCCGCCTGAACATCACAGGCTCTCATTGCAATCTTACGCGCCTGATCATCACCACCTTTCCCAAGGATCTGATTTGAACAATGATATACCGTATGATAGTGCCTTGGCTCATCATACACATTGTTTCCCGGCCACAAAAACAGCATTATTAATAAAAAAGGAATTGCAATGAAAAGAAAAATATGCTCCTCTTCTCCTCTTTTTTGAAATACGTATAATACAGTAACACAAATAGACAAAAACATCAAAAGTAAGATTCCAAGTGATAGAATCTGATAAAAAGGCGTAGTGCTATGAATTCCGATACTTAATTCATACTCTGCCTTCTTACCATTTATTTTAGCTGCCTTATTTATAATCTTATGACCATACACTCCCAGGCCTTCTTCGGCCTCTCCTTCTGATTTTAAAATAACCTCGTAGGTAACTTCTGCCATTCCCGATTCTCCATGGCGGAAATAAATTTCTACAGGCTCATTATACCGGATATCGGAAGCATTCTTTTCTTCATAGTAAATCTGTCTCCCTGTCTGTTTATTATTTACAATAAGAAATATCTTCCCTTTCTGAGGTTTATCATGATCACTAAAGCTTAAGGTAATCATGTCAAAATCAATATAGCTTTCAAACTCCTGTCTAATCTCCTGACCTATAGTAAAGTTCTCCACTATCTGCACCTCATCCTGATTGCTCCTGTGAGAGGTATATTCTAAGATATATTCCTCCATGTGAACCTTCCATAAAACTACGGTAATCACTAACAAAACAAACAGGAAACCGAACCATAGAACTATCGTACTATTCTCTTTATAAGCATTCTTTAACTTTTCTACTCTCATTTATTCTTTCCTTAATTTCCAAATAGAAATCTCATCATTCACTTCTCTATATTTCAAATAGGTATCTTCTCCAAAAGAAGATAAATTCTTCGGATCTCTTTTAATGATAACAATAGCTTCCGGCAGAAATCTATTATCAATATACCTTGACGTTTCGTTTTCTACACAGACATTCTGAACAACTGTATCCTCTTTCACCATTTTCCAAATTGGATATTCATAAGTATCTACTGATAACAACAGCCCTAAACTACGAAAACTTTCTTCCTCCAAAATTTCCTGTAAAGCCAGATAATTGTCTCTCTCCTGACTTCTGGTAGAAAAATACCCCGCCATAGTATTTCTCCACTGCTTTTGCTCTGCCATAATACCAGTATGATACTCTGAAAGATGTATCAACTCCACAATACACAGAAACAAAATAATTCCATAAATACTGCTTGAAGTAGAACCCTTTCTGATTTTCGTAAGCCATACTGCCGCTGCCGGACACAATAATGCCAGATAAGACAACATATATCTTGTAACAAAAGGTTCCCAGCGTAAAATACAGCAAAAGATCAGGAAACTTATAATAGAAAGTACCACATATTGCCCAGAAATTCCCAGCTTAGCTTTCTTTAAAAAAGTACTGAATAGCCACAGAATCATACATATCATCACAATAGTGATTAATGGATTGATTGCTGTGTCATGTCCATATTCTCCTGCTTGGTGGAGAAAGAAAACTCTTCCATCTTCTGCTATTGCAGGGTCATTAATCTCCACTCCCAAAAGATAAGAAATCCAATAGATTCCATATTCAATAATTCCACCGCAGGAAAAATATGTGTTTGGCAGGTTCATTCCCAGGTTCTTTAATCCATTCACAAATACATATAACGGATGTAGTGTCCCAATCATCTGCCTTGCACCTGCTACAGGAGCTGAAACTGCTCCAAAGGTAATAAGATTTCTTGCAATTTCCGGAAGAACTATAATTATGATAATTCCTGCTGCCAATAATATCAGCTTTAATATTTCTACAGAAGGATCTTTTCTCCTTATTACAGCATATAATAACCATAGGGAAAATAGAAACATTCCAATTAATACGGAAGGTTTGGCTAAATACCCAAAGCCAATACAGCAGCTCAAAAGAACTACGTTCCATAGGATATTCTTATTCCAAACCAATCGCACTTCCGTCCCCAGTAAATCCAATAGATAATAAACAAACAACAGCAGCCACAAGGTAGAAAAATGATCTACCTGGGTTGTTAATGCTTCTCCGAAAGCTATGGGCATACTCATAAAAATCAGGGATGCCAAATAGCAGTAATGTTTCTTCGCCTTTAATTTTTTTGCAATAAAATAGATTAGTGCAGCATTAGTCAAATAAGAGCAGGTTTGTAACAAGTTCAAATAGCAATCCTGACCACCGGTAAAAATATACACCTGCAAATTTATCACCTCTGCCAGTACCGGGCTTGTTACCTGTCTGATATCTCCGGTTGCATAATGAGCAATAGACTTATTCTGTATCCACTGGGTTAATCTTGGCAGATGGTAAGTCATAGAATCCCAGTTATAGGGAACTGTATTTATGGATAAAAACATCATGCCAAGTCCAACTAAAACTAATATCCAGAAAAGTGGCTCTTTTCCATTTTTTTTCAATAGCTCCTTTAACGGCGACTTAATTTGCTTCTTATTCCTATAAAAGGAAATGGCAATTAAGCTTCCCAAAATTATCAATATTACACCGTAACAGAATGATAATCCTTTATATTCTAAGAAGTTAAATAACGATAGTATTTCACTGCAAAAATATACAATAGCAGTATATAAAATGGTAGATATAAAATACGGCTTTTCCTTTTTATTCAGTAATACCACATAATTAATTACCAGAAATAATATGATTAACATTTCTATTCCTCGTTTCATTATTGTCTTTTTATTGACATACTTGTTTAGATTATATTATATTTAAGATGTTTATTCTATACTATTTTATAAGTTTGGAGGAATTAATTTGAAACCCCAGAGAGATTTACATTCAGATGATATAAAATGTCCCTACTTGAATTTCAGTATATCGCGTCAAACATTAGAGTATCTGATTATTTGGACTTCATTTACTATTTTTCTTGTTCTCTTTCTTGATAAAATGGGTACGTTATTTTCCGGCTATCATTTACAGGATGATCAGGACTACATTAAAATTCAGCGGCATATATCTGCTTATGGCATATGGGGAGGTATTCTTCAATTTATGAAAAATGATCTCTCTATTCGTTTCCGCCCGCTATGGTCCTTTTTTCGTTCCTTGGACTCTATCCTGTTTATCGAACATTTTGGAATTATTGCACTAAAAAATGCGGTTATCATTTCTACCGCTTCTTCACTAAACTATGTTTTTGCTCGAAAAATGGGAGTCAGTCGCTTTTTCTCATTGTTTTTTTGTGCTTTAATTATTCTAGGCAGACAATCTGCAGTAATATGGCGTCTTGGTCCTCAGGAAGGTGTGGGAACTTTGTTCTTTTCTTTGAGTTTACTTCTTACTTATAACCTGGCAAATAATAGAAGTTTGTTGAATAAGGTGTTTTTCTATTTTTCATTATTGCTTCTTTCATTGCAGAAAGAATGCTTTTTAGTTTGTGTCCCAGCCTTCTTTCTTCTATTATTTATTTTTACTTTTAAAGACACTTTATCAAAAAATAACTTTATTGAAAATGTTAAGCTCTTTTTTCATTATTTCCTAGGAAATATTATATGCACAATTATTACCTTATTGATTGAGTCCTTTATTATTTTAAAATATGTAGGAACCAACTCTATAGGTTACGCCGGTTTCAGTGCTAGTGATCACATTAGCGTTTATTTAGAAGGAATCTATACTTCTCTCAGAAGAACTTGTTTTCCTTATCTGATTCTTATAATATTGTTTTTCCTCTTTTTTCAACTTATTTGCTCAAAAAAAGTTTTGAACCTATCTTTCTTTTTAGAATTAATTTTTTGTGCTTATATTATGTCAACTCAATTGGTTACTTACGCAAAAATTGGTATTTATGAACGCTATTTGTTACCTTTTGTTTTTGGAGTTGGCTATCTTACAATTATTATGGGATATCGCTATTTCAAGAATCAGTATCGTGTAAAATTTTGTTATACGCAAGCTCTTATTGTGTTTATACTATATATCTCTTGGCATATCCCAAATGATGCCAAGGCATTCACTTTACAATCAGAGAATTTTCAAGAAATTGTGTCTGATATTACAAGTAACTATTCAACAGATTCTAAAATCATATTATGTTCTTCTCAGGAATATGGAGAATTTGATATATCCTGTAAAGCTTATTTAGAGCATTTTTATGGTTATTCTGACATTACATTTATCGAGGAATATTCCAATGACTATTCCCAAATTGGTGAAGCTGACATTCTATGGGGTGTTGCCGGAGAAGCTCAAACAGCGATTGTTCATAAGGCAAAGCTGGATAAGAGCCAATATAGAATCCATCAAACAACAAACTTTGAGATTGCTGTCAAGTAGAACTTTCAACTCATTAAAATAAAAGTATCAGGTCATTAAAATCTGATACTTTTATTTTATAGATTATTAGTGCCTATCCTTATTTTGAATATTCGTAAGAAAACAATGAAACTCAACAAAACATAAATTAAGTTCTTCAAAACAATTCTTAACTATACATTATGGTGAATCAGAATTATAATTCACTATAACTTATACATTGTTGGAGTAAGAAATTTCATATTTAAAACTTTTTTAATCTCTGACAGTTCTTCTGACACTAAAACATTCCTTATTTCCTCTATCTCCATTTTTCCGTTACTCCTCTTTTCTTCATAGTAATTTGAAATATTATTCAACATATAACCATCCATACCTGCAATTGTTACTTCTTTAACCCCAAGTGTAATTAGAAGATTCAACAACATAATACCTGCATTATCCACTATTTCTTCTCTTCTTGATGTGTAGGAAGAAAAATTAATCACAATACTTGTATCATAATGCTTTTTAATATTCGATGTTATAATACATTTCTTCTTGTATTCTTCTTTAATCTTAGAAAATTTTCGCATATTACTGCAGAAAACATATTCAGCCTTAAACGGATACCCTTCAAAATTAATAGAAATCACAATAGGGTTCATTTCACAGATTTTATCTTCTATTATTGTTTTATATTCTTTAAGGCTATGGCCCGGTGCCAAAATCAAAATTGGTCTTTCGGTAAGAACTTTTAATTTTTCCAGAGTTTCTTTATCATCCACAAAATTTTCCTGGTATTCTTTATAATACTTTTCTGCCCTTTCTTTTGAAAAAACTGCCTTTTCTTTTTCTGGAATTGATTTTAAAAGTTCATTGAATGATTTTACCGACAAAGTTCCCTTCTCTTCAAAATAAATCGAATAATTTGGATGACAACCTGTAGCTGCGGATAAGTATAGTGGCAATGAATATCCCCAATATCTTGTCTGATGAATTTCATTTAAATACTCATCCATAATCTCCAACATAGGCTCAATTCTATACTGTGTTCCATAATTTTCATTTAAATGTTCTGCAAACAATTCAAGATTTAAATTCCCTGCTCCTCTTCCCATTCCATAAACACAAGCATCAATACATATTTTTCTTCTTAAATTCATTTCTACCAATGCTTCGGCATTACCAAAGGCTTGCTGAAGATTATTATGTGCATGATAACAGAGTATAATATTTTCTTCCATGTTATTATCTGCCAAATACGCATATCTTAGGAACTGTTTTCTCTTGATCAGACCAAAGCTGTCTACAATAGCAATTCCATAAGGCATCATTTTATTGAACTTATTAATACCTTCCACAAATTCAATGTCAGAATAATTATCTGTACCAACAAAATTAACAAACAATTTGTATCCCAAGGCTTGAATTTTTTCACAATATGTATATGCCTCTTCTATCTTATCTTTTTTAAAGATTACTCGTATACCATCTATGGACGTTCCATCATAAGGTTGTATCCGTTCCAGTGGAACCGGATCTGACATATCCAACATAGCAACATACATACACTCTTTTTTCTTAGGAGTTATAATATTTTTCATAGACTCCGCATCAGGAAACAAAGAATATTGCGGATTATAAGTATCTCCTCTCATAAATCCAATCTCTATGATTTCAATTCCCGTAAGTTCCAATTTTCTGCATATTCCGCGAATTGCTTCTTCTCCAAAATTCCAATCATTTATATAGCCACCGTCACGCAGAGTACAGTCTAATAAATATATGTTTTTCATAAATTCCTTTCTTTTCATGACAAAAATTGATTTCTATATGTTTGTATTATTCTAATACACCATATTCAAAAAAGTCCATATCAAAAAATTATTTCTAAGCATTGCCTTATTCCACAAACGTTCTTTTTTATTCAGAATTATATCGTATTCTTCTTTCCACAGCTCTTTCATTAGATCACTTACACAATATAAAACAATCTTTCTGTCTCCAACCCTCAATCCCTGAATTCTGCCTGCCAGTGTTTTAGAACATTCTTTCAAAAGAGCCTTGTAAAAGTACACGTCTTTTCCTAACTTTAACTCTTCATTTGCGGAAATAATCTCTTTTACAAGGTACAACTGCTCCAGACATTTATATTCTTTGCTTGACCATATTTTTCTTGAAGCATTATTTTCACTTCTCACTTTTATATATAGTACATCTGAAAGCTGAATATATTTTTTACTCTGTCTTTTTAAAAGGCTTCTTCCAATCATATCCTCATACCAATATCCTCTAGGAAATGATACTCTGTTAAACAGTTCTCTCTTATAAACTCCGCCCCATACATACCCTATACTGGTCAAAAGTTCATCTTTCATAGCACCGGAAATATTCATATACTCCTTACTGCTGCTTGCTACAACTCTTCCTTCTTCTATTTCTTCAATGGCACATTTTACAATATCTGCATCTTCTGCTATTGCAGTTTCTAAAAGTTTTTGTACATAATTTTTTTTAATCATATCATCATGATCTATAAATCCTATATATTTTCCTTTTGCATAATTTATTCCTGTATTTCGCGCTTCTGCAATTCCCATATTTTCCTGCTTTATTATGCTAATTTTCTCAGGATATTTTTCACAATAGCTTTTAATAACTGCAAAAGCACTATCTTTTGATCCATCATCCACAAAGATTATTTCATACCCATATTCTGTTTCTTGTTTTAATAAACATGGTAATAATGTTTCTAGATAAATTTCAGAATTATATAAGGGGCAAATCAGACTTAATTGAATTTTGTCATTCTCGTTCCACTCTCGTTCTTTTCTTATACATTCTGGGTTTCCATAAGGATGAATTTTTTCTAATTTATGCCACTCAGCTATCTTACTTATAACTCTCATAGGCGTTACTCTGTCCCATACTTCAACTACAGGAAATGCTACCATTTTTTCTACGCTATATAATAAATTTCTCATTTGAAACCTCTCACCAATCTACTATCTATTTTCCACCTTAATTTAAACACTTTGAGCCATAAGAGCTGATTTATTATTATAATTATTATAAGAGCTGATACATCGTATCAGCTCTCTTCAATTAAATTTTCTTCAAAAAATCTTCTATTAATTGGGCATTTGTACTGGATATAAATTCTCTATTTAAAATATGGTCTTGTATAAAAGAATCATACATTTCTTCATTAATCTTAATTTCTATCTTTTCTAGAGAAAAATCTTTTATATCCAGTAATGGTGCTCCTAACATTTTTGCATATTCTCTTGTAGTAATTAAAATCGTCCGAGAGCAGGAATCCATATATTCTTCTGAATAAAGAAACAGTACTTGTTTTTTCTGTAAAACTAAATCAATTAAAGAAGTAGAATAATGTGCCAATACCAGTTCTGCATATTTTAATAATTCAGGTGTTTTATAAAGAATAATTTCACGACCATTAAAGGTTTCTTCTTCATATCCTGATTTCGGATGTGCAGCAATAACAACTGGCAAATTATATTTTTTTTCCAGTTCTTCGAACAAATAATTCATCGCTTTTACATAATCGTTTTGATCAATTGAATTGGGTTTCCCTGATACCGCCGGCAAATGAGCCAGTCCTGCATCCATAAAAAGAATATATTCATAGTCTAAAACTCTATCTTCCTGCTCACTCTTTAGGTACTCATCATATTTCAGATTATGAATTTTGATAAACCTCTTCGAAGCCTCCGGAAAATAATTATAGGCTCCAAACATATAATCATATTTCATATGACGGTATTCCAGATAACTGTAAATCTTTCTTGTCAAAAAAAATGATTTCCAAAAAAATTTCTTATGGTCTGCCTCACTTGCATACTGAGGATTTCTTTTCAAGAAATTATCCCTCATCCAAAAAATGATAGACTCCTTATCTATCGATACCACAGGAATTTTTTTCTTTTCAAAAAGAGGCTTTACCAAGTATAAATCAAAGATTAAGATGTTTGTTATCACAACTGTCTTTTGCTTTATCCCAGAAATACATATCTCTAATTCTCCCTTAGTAAAGATGCGCTTTACCTGCGGAAACTCCTTATTATCCCTTCCTCTTCCATATAAATCACTTACATCCCAGATTTCTGTATCAAAACGTTCACTAAGTTCATCAATATACAAATCATTAAAGTGCATCTTATGAAGAGGAGATGATGTTAAAAATATAATCTGCATTTTACCATTGTCCTTTTTTATATACAAATTCTGCAAATTCAAAATCAATCGGATTATCAATATCTGTTGCTTCTATCTCATCAATTAAATAGATATTAGGTTTCTCTCCCACTACATTTTTACATGAGATCATTTTCTCTTTTGAGATAATACTTATGGCAAAATTAAGAGCAGATATATCCGGTAGATCCTGACTTCTTGGCTGGTTTTTTAAATCATAGTTAATTGGTCTATTATCTTGAAACATAAATTCTTTAATTAAATGCGCGGAGTTTAAAGAATCAAATTCTCCTGTCTGAACTGATTCTTTATATACTTCAATGGCCTTAACAATACTTTCATCTTTCAATAAAGGATTAGTTACATTGATATATGCTACTACATCTGCCGAAAAGTTTTCTGCCATGTTCCTGTATACTTCACTCATAGATACTGAATTAGAAGCATAGTACTCATCTCTTTTTACTGTCTCACAGCCATATTTCTTTGCAATCTCCAGCATTTCATTCGAATTAGAGTTCACAACAATACCATCCAGATTTGGAATCCTTTTTAACTGCTGAAGTTTCACATCTAACAATGTACTGTCTGCAAATGGTTTAATATTTTTATTCTCTACTCTTACTGAGCCGGATCTTACTGCAACTAATGCTTTAATTTTCATATGATTTTCTCCTTTATTCTAAAAAAATTTCTTCCTTATTTCGTTCAATTGCTTTTCCATCTTTAATTTCGTATATATAGTCACATTCCTTAATCGTAGTCAATCTATGTGCCACAATTATTAATGTTTTATATCCTCTAAGCAATTCAATCGCTTCCATAATTGCCTCTTCAGTCTTATTATCCAAAGCAGATGTAGCTTCGTCTAAAACTAATATTTCAGGTTCATGATACAAGCATCTTGCTATAGCAATTCTTTGGCGTTGTCCACCAGAAAATCTTATGCCTCGTTCTCCCAAGATTGTATCTAACTGCTCCGGTAACCTTTTCACAAAATCACTTAGCTGTGCCTGTTCTAATACTTTCCATACTAAACTATCATCAATATCTTCTTCCAAGATACCATAGGCAACATTCTTTCTAATAGTATCATCTAAGATATATACTGACTGCGGAACGTAACCTATAATTTTATGCCATTGTCTCGGTATTGTATTTATATCTATGCCATCTATTTCAATTACACCTTTAAATGGTTTTAATAAACCTAATACCATATCAGCCAAAGTAGATTTACCCGCACCTGATTCTCCTATTAATGCTATAGAACTACCTTTTTTTATACTTAAATTAAGATTCCTAATAACAGGATCTGTCGCATCCTCATACTTCCAATATATATCCGATAGTTTAACCTCTTCTTTGAATACAACCTCTTCTTCTACCTCTTCTCCAATTTGTAAATGATAAGTGTATCCGTTTGCCTCAAGAAGATTCATATATGCAGCATTCATAGACGGTATATTAAACATAATAATATTTGCAGCATTAGCAATTCTTCCCAGTGACGGCATAATTCGAAATGCAGCCACCACAAAAACTGCTATATTTGATACGAATTCCGGACTATTTCCATCAAGTGCCAACCTGAAACAAACTGCTAAAATCATACCAATCACACAAACTGCTTCAAAAACAAATGCAGGTGCTTCTGCAAATACAGTTTGTCCCACCAGTGCTTTTTGCTGTTCTTTACAAGATTCCTTATACTCATTGATAAAATATTCTTCTTTATTCATTACAAGAACTTCTTTTATTCCATGAAAAGTTTGATAGGAGCAGGCTTTCATTTTCGTATCATATATTCTATATTTCTGTCCATATGACCGCATTTTACTTTTACTGATCAGCATTGTAATCATCACTGTTGTTCCTGCTATAATCAATATAACAATAGCCATCAAAAAATCCGACATTAAAATATATACACCTATTGCAAAGGCAGTAAGACATTCTGATATCATACGAAATCCATTATAAATAATATTGTAGACACCTGATACATCTCCAGTGATACCCCTATGTAATTTGTGAGCACTTTCTTTCAGAAAAAAGGGGTATCCCCTTTTTAAATAAGACTTCATCATATATAGTCCCAAACTTCGTTGTATATTTCCTGAAAATTTTGCTCTAACATAGGAAAGGTAGACCAGATATATATTTTTAAGAAGGTAGATCATTACAACAAAAGCTGCAATGATTAGAACCATGAAAAAACTATCCTGAATTTTTAAACTGAAAAATATCTTTCCTAAAATTTTATTTTCTAAAATTTGTTCCGGATAAAGCATTGCTTGAACCAGCGGCAATATAATTGATACTCCTAACGTCTCAAGCAAAACTCCTACAAGTGTCATCAAAAATACCACCAAACAATATTTCTTTTGTTTCACAGTCAAAATATAGGACATTTTCGTTAAAATATCTTTAAAACTTGTAATTATCTTACTCACTTACCGTTCCATTCCTTTACTACACTATCGTAATAGTTTATTAAGCTTTGATAAACTTTTTCCGGAGCAAATCGTTTCGTAACCTCTTTTGCATTATTACTTAACTCTAATCTTTGTCTATCATTCATCCGATTTACCATTTGTATCCTTTCAACCATTCCTTTTACATCATCAATATCAATTAAAAGGCCACTTTTCTTGTCTTCAATTAACTGCTCATAGCTGGCTCCATTTGTACCAATAACAATTTCACCAAGTGCCATAGCTTCAATACATGTATTAGGCATATTATCAGCTCTTGAAGGCATTAAGCAGGCATATGCTCTTTCAATAACAGGATAAAGTTCTTCTCTTGATAATGTACCCAAAAATATAACTTTATCAGCAAATGCTCCCGCTTTTTCAAGAATATAGTCTTTTACTGAAACTACCTTTCCATTTTTATAAAAAATGCCATGGTCACTTCCTGCGAAGACAAAATATGCACTTTTGTCTTCTTTGCATACTTCCTGAATTGCTTCAGCAATTATATGTGTTCCTTTTAAACAGGACATAGAAGAATGAGAGAGGTAATATTTTTTCCCCTGTAAAAGTTTATCATAAATCTCATAATTATAATCTATCTTCTTAATAAAAAAAGGCGACTCAATCACGGTAACTCTTTTACCCACTCTTTTTTCTATTAGCTCACCAATAGCCTTACTTGGTCCAAAGATATATTCACTGTTTCTAATGGAGAGATACTCTATCTTATCAGTCAAACATAATTTATTTAAATCTTCCTTTTTAGTATCATAAAATTTCAGCTCACGCCACATAACACAATCAGAAGAAATTCTGACTACGGAAGGTACTTTTTTTACTTTAAAAAATCCAACAGAATCATAGCTGGCATATTGAATGAGATCAGCCTTATTCTCTCTCACTACTTTACAAACTCTTCTATGTAAATTCCAGCTTTTATAAATTTTATAAAAAGGAACCGGCAACTTTATCCCTTGATTAACTACTCTTTCAACAACAATTCCTTTATCCCAAATAATACTATCATTATTCTTTTCAGAAGATACTACTATTGTAACCTTGTGACCATTTTGCACAAGAACTCTGCTAATATTTGCAATATAACTAGCCAGTCCTCCACCTTTTTTTTCAGTTTCAAACTCTGGGGTAACATATACGATATGCAATTTAATCCTCCTTTATTCCATAAATCATATAACGAACTTTCAAACAGCATAAATACATCCAAAATTTTACCCCAAGTGCTAATTTGTTCTCCATTATAGCCTTATAAATCATACCTCTTTCATCTTTTAAGTCAATCCCTTTATATTTTAACAATAACGCTTGAGCCAAAAAATGTCTTATATGCCTTTTTATTAATACCCTGAGAGAATATATCTCTACTTTATCTAACTTATTATAGTTGGTATAATCGATAAGTTTTAGAATCACAATTTTTAAGCCCATCATTCTTTTCACCAGATTACGTCCTGTCATTATCGATCCTTCACGTATATATCGTTGATATATCATCCAATTTTTGTGCTTTACTCTTTCCGAGTAAAGTAATAGAATCGGTGTAAAAAGTTCATCTTCATGCAAAATACCTTCTTCAAACCGCAATCCATTTTTAATAAGAATCTCTCTTTGAACAATATACAAGCATGATGATGCTAAAAAATAGCCATCTTTAAGTAGTGATGACAACATTTCTTTACCACTAATAATATCCTCACATATATTAGGTCTGTTGTAAAGATTATCATGTGTACTTTTTTCGTTTTCATAACGAAGCTCAGCATCATATATTAACAAGTCCAAATTGTTGGCTTCCATTTCATTATAAAGCTTTAACAAACAATTCTGCACAAGAGCATCATCACTGTCACAAAATAATATATATTTTCCTCTAGCTAACCTTATACCGGAATTTCTGGCTGCACTTAATCCCGCATTCTCCTGTTCATAAATAATTATTTTATCTGTTTTCTTCTGTACTTGCCTTACATAATCCATGGAATTATCTCTTGTTCCATCATTAACAATTATAATTTCATAATCATCAAAATTTTGTTCCAAGAGACTATCAATACATTTTTTAATATATTTTTCAACATTATACACAGGTACTACTATAGATATTTTTATCATTACGTTCTTAAAACACCCCATTTATTTATCATTGTTCATATAATTCAGTATTTTATATATATACCCTTTTAAATTAATATTCTGTAAATTTAATTCTATTACCTCCCAATCATCATTTTCTACATAGTCAACTATCCCCTGTATTCTATATATGAATGGTTTCAAATTGAACGGAAAATTCTTTACATCAATTTTCTCTAAACTCACTTCATTCGTGGAATTACTGTATATTTCATCAATCTTTATCTTTATCATATACTTCGTTTGTTTTTTTTCATCATTACTTCTTCTTATTAAGTAGTAATAATTATCCCTATTGTAACAATTACTTATATTTTCATTTTTTAACAAATCATAATTACATTCCATAATATCCAAATGAATATTTTCTTTTGATACAATATTAGAAATTCGAAATATTATAGATTTTATTTTCCCCGAGTTTTCTATTCGATTCCCATAAAATACCCCCCCTTCTTCTTCATCCTTTATCTTAATAGTATTTACAAGATTATATTCTAGCGGGAATCTATAATATTCCTCCCACTCGTATGGTGTATTTCCCATCTTATACAGTATAAGTACTTTAACTTCATTAATATTAGGTAACATAAATACTCCGTGATTAATGGTAAAAATATTGGGAAATGACATGTTTTTAAATTTATTAAGCACAACCTTAGATGATAAGCCCTTTGCCTGTCCTTCAATCTTCATCACACTTATACATTTCCTACGTTTAATTCTATCATTTTCTGTCATAAAGACATAAGTCTCATTATTCCACGTAAATATTTTGGGTTCTTCTATACTTTGAAAGCCATTTAAACCTATATAAGATAACTCTCCCATCTCTTTTTTTCTATAAGCAATGCAACTTTTATAATCCAGCATTTTATACCAATAATATCCAACTCTTTGCCTTAAATATGATAATGAATACATCTTCCGAAACTCATTAAAACAAATCCTGTCATTCAAATCATATTCAAAATTCCAATTTGCTTCTTTTCCCAATATCTGAGAAGAAATCTTATGATTTCCACAATTGGTTCCGGAACCATCAACCCCTATATTATTCACCTTTGAAAGCTTTGGAAATACAGTAACCATTCCTTCTTTAAACTGTTGATAACACCAGCGAATTGCCCAGGAATTTACTTCCCCCCTTTGTTGAAGATCCAGTAAATTAGACATATCCGCTCCACCCTTGTTAAAGGCTTTTCGCATTTTTTTATTTTCCCTGAAAATATTATAATCTTTCACTTCCCAATCTATTTTATCCCATCTGTCCTTCCAGCTTGCCCATCCCCAGCAGGAAGCTCTTTCTCCTACAAATACGTCTCTTTTATATCTCCTGATTTTTTTACTGTCTATGGTATATCCCGAAACAGACCAGACTTTGTTATCTTTTTCATAATATTCAAGAGCCTGATTCATAAAAGTCAGAAAGTCTTCCGATGTCAGAATATCATCCTCCAGTACAACGGCTTTTCCATACTGATCCATCACCTGTGTTATACCTGTAATAATAGATTTTTCCAATCCCTTATTTTCTCTTGCTTCAATAATTGTTACTGTCTTAAAACCATTATTCTTCTTAAAATCTTTTAAATACTGCCTGACTTCTTTGACTTTTTCAGTTTCGAATACATTCTTGGCAGCATCTGAGAAAATATAAAGATCGGTATTTTCCACAAGGCTATTCCTTTGCAGTGCATCCAATACTTGTTTCATATGATCTTTTCTATTATAAACAAATAATACTACAGGTGCGTACATCTTACCCCTCTTTCAACAGCTCCTTATATAAATTTCTATATCCCGAAATCATATTCTTTATATCAAACCTTTTTTCTGCATCTATTCTGGATGCTTTTGTTTTTTGTTTCAGTAATTCTTTATTATCAAATATTTCTTCTATTCTTTGAGCAAGCTGTGTACTGTTCCGGCTTTCAACCAGCCATCCAACTTCTTCAGTAACAATTTCCGGAATTCCACCGGTTTTAAAAGCCAATACCGGTGTTCCCGATGCCAAAGACTCCATAGGTGTAAAGGGATATACATCCGCCACACTGGGATGAATAAATAAATCTGCCGCTGAATACAATTGATTCATTTTTTCAGATGAACTAATGTATCCCATTGTAAACAATTCATAATCCAAATGAATAGGATCTTCCTCCTTATTTCCAACAATAACAAGAGCATATTTATCTTTATTTTTGATCAGTTTTAATGCCTCTAACAGATAAGGAAACCCTTTAAAGGGATTTCTAATTCCATTTGCTACAAATAAAAGCAAATTTTTATTTTGGGGAAAATGAAATAATTCTCTCATTTCACCTTTATTATGTGCCTTATAAGAGAACATATCTAAACCATTGTTAATTACTTTAACCGACTCCTCCTTCATATATCCTTGAATACATTGATTCTGAAGCCATTTTGAAGGAGTAATATAAGAAATGCCACGTCCTTGATAATTGTATTTTTTCTTTTTATACACCATAGAAGAGTATTTAAATGGTGCCATGGAATAATTCCCTTTGCATTCTTTGCATTCCGACTTTTCCCATTTCATACACTCGCAGGAATATGCACAACCTCCTGTCAGCAGCCACATATCATGTAATGTAATTACGATATTCTTGCAATATTTTTGAATCTCCAGGATATCTTCTAATCCAAAATAATTACTGTGAATATTATGAAAATGCACGATATCTATTTTCTCTTTTATAATATAATCTATAATTTTTCTTCGAGCCACCTTTGTTCGAAGTAAGGTGTTGTTTAAAAATCCACCTACAATAGTTGTATATGCTCTGTCAAAAAATCCTGAATAAATAGACTCTACTTCTTTTGGTAAATCTTTTTGAATTCTTCCGACCACACAATAAGTTTCGATATCTTCTGATTTCATACTATAATAAAGTTGCCTTACCACCAGCTCAGCTCCACCACCATAGAAATAGGTATTTATATAAAGAACCTTCATTATTTCTTCCACTCCCAACATATCTTAATTATTTTTTTCTTCAGTTGAGATATGGTATTAGCTCCAAACTCAAGCAAAAAGGTCTATAGGGCTTCCCAATCTCATTTTTATACCTGGTGAAAAAAAACGCTAAGTCTTTTTCCTACAAAATCCTTGTCGTTAATCTTTCTAATATTTTTCATTTTCTCCTCTATTTGATTACTCGTATGAGCTTCTATCAAATATCGACTAATTTCCCTCATTTCTTCATATCCCAATCCCGGTAACCCATTCTGTTCTAATAAACCAATTGGTGCAATTGGAATACTGCCTACATACAATGTTTCCAGTAAAACACCACTTGTCCGATTATTATACTGATTCATATTGTATGGCAGAACACTATATTTAGCCTCTCCTAATTTCCTATAATAATCATCTGTAGAAAGAATACAATTTCTTATCGTTATATTCTCAGTTTTTAATTCTAATAGCTTTCGAAATCTATCCTCATCATCAAATCTTCCACAAATTTCCAAAGGATACTCAATTGTAGAAAAAACTTCCAACAATTCCTCTATCTGTTTGTAACGATTCATAGTACCAAGACAAACTACCTGTTCTTTTTTATCTAAAATTCTATACTTTCCATATTTTTCTTCCTGATAAAAGTAATCTGGAATATACAATGTCTTTGGATGGTCAATCCCAAGTCTTTGCTGGGTATATACAACTCCACTTATTTTTTTTAGAGCTTGATTATAAATCCACTGCAATATACTTTCAACTTTTCCCCCTGTAAAATCCTGGTGGTATATCAAACAATAAACTTTCTTATTTTTTTTCCTATAAAAAAGCCAAAAATAAAAGAAAAAGAAAAAATCTACTTGATAAAAAAATAATGTATTATAATCTTTTTGTTTACAACAAACATGAACATTATGAATTATTTTAAATTTATCTATCACTCTTTTTATAAAAGTAAATGGAACATCAATTACTATATCGTATTTCAATTTTGTACAATATTTATGTAATCTATCAGGCAAGGAGGATATAATACTTGGAGAAGCTATAATATAAACTTCATGGTTCTCCTTAAGCAAATCAAAATATTCTTCAGTTACTTTTGCTGTATGCCCTACGCTTTTACCTGCAGAATCGCACATACCATAATAGCCACACATTAGAATCTGTGTCATTTCCTATTCTCCACTAGTCTATTTTTTAGAAACATAAAGTTTAGATTTATTTTTTTCGTCCCAAATTATTTCTTTCATAAATTTTGCCTCATTAACAATAATAGTTAATTTTTATCGAGGAATCAACTTAAATAGATGCTTCTTGTAGCACTCGTTTTAATTTTAGTATATCAAAAGCTCATAAATCATTCTATTTATAACATATATTAATTCAATTTACAATCTATACAAAACTATAGTAATCCCAACCTATAAACATATTAAAAAACATCCTAAATATAACCCTTGTCCCCTCTTTTGCCACTCAGCAAAAGCTATTCTCTATTTTTATAACTTTACTTACTTTTACTACTATTCTCTTCTATACGTAATCAATTTACAAAATCAAGAAGTGTTTTCTCCGCTCGTACTACCTTGTATTGTATCATAGTTTCTGGATTCTTATCATATTGAATTTCTATTTTTATGTTTGAATATAAAAATGTTGTAGGTTGTCCTAGCAATATCTATAGTTTTCCCTCTTCATGATTTTTCTAAAGTAATCCTTTCCAATCCTTCCATCATAAGATACAATAATCACATAGTAATTCTAAAAAAATCAGGAGATCCCCATGAAAATTGTATATATTAATACTGTCTGTAGTACCGGAAGTACAGGTAAAATTACTACATCTCTTTATCACTTATCCAAATCTGCAGGACATGAACCTTATATTGCCTACGGGCGGGGTACAGCAGCATCCGAATTAAACAGCTATAAAATTGGAAATTTATTAGACTTTGGTGCTCATGTGTTGTCCAATTTTTTCCGTGGAAACAGCGGATTTGCTTCCCTAAAAGTCACGAAAAAATTTATTCTCTGGTTAGAGGAGATTCAGCCGGATCTTATTCATCTACACAATATTCATGGCTTTTATATAAATATTCCTCTGTTGTTTGATTATATCAAACGCAAGCAGATTCCTGTGGTGTGGACTCTTCATGATTGCTGGCCTATAACTGGTCAATGTGCTTTTTTCGAGTATTCCGGCTGCGAAAAATGGAAAAAAGAATGTTATTCCTGCCCTGTTTACCGAAGTGATTATCCTTATTCTTTGTTTAAGGATAACAGTAAAAAAAATTATTATATAAAAAAAGAAACCTTTACCAATATTCCAAAGATGATAATTGTGACTCCCAGCCATTGGATGGCTTTTCTGATAAAAGAGTCTTTTCTTAAAGAGTATCCTGTAATCACCATTCCCAACGGAATTGATTTGAATATATTTTCGCCTAACACTAATAATGTTTCCTCCAAAGTACCTTTATCTCAAAATCCTTTAGATAACAACAAGCGTATTTTATTAGGTGTAGCCAATGTATGGGATAAGAGGAAAGGTTTGGAATATTTTAAGGAACTCGCAGACACCCTAGACTCTAACTATCATATTGTTTTAATTGGGGTTTCCAAAAAACAACAAAAGAAACTGGGTAAACAGTATCCTAATCGTATAACTGCCATTACAAGAACTACCAACCAAAAGGAGCTGGCAGAGTGGTATCGGAATGCTTATGCCTTCATAAACCCAACCCTGGAAGATAATTTTCCTACCACCAACCTAGAGGCTTTGGCCTGTGGAACTCCTGTAATCACTTTTAATACTGGTGGGAGTCCGGAAGCACTTACCTCTTCTTGTGGCATTGTTGTAGAAAAGGGGAATATAAAAAAACTAAAAGAAGCGATCCTGTCTTTGGAAAATAGCACAGAAATCACTTCTTCAACCTGCCGCATCCGTTCACTTATTTATGACAAGGATAGGGTATTTGAGCCTTATTTAGAACTCTATAATCGTATCCTTTAAAACTAACTAAACTCAAACTTCGCATATTAAAATATGACTATACAGCTTGCTATGAAAAAAGCTCGTAACATAATGTATAGCTATAATTTATGTGCCAAGTTTGAGTTCAATATAATTTACGTATACTATTCTTTTAATGGGCCATATCCCTTTGGAAATCTATTCCTTTACAAGTAAAAAACCTTGGGTTCTTATCTGTAAAACTGTAGCAAAACCCTGATTGTCCTTCTTATATCAACCCACCATGCAAATAATATATTATTTTTTTTCAATGCACGATGCCCTTCTGCCAAAGACTTTAAATAGCTACTTAACCCATTGCTACTGGTTCCTCCATAAAACATGGATACCAAAGTTTCCGGTACATAGGCAATTTTATTAGTTTTGTCTTTTAAAAAGCGAATCATAAATTCATAATCTGCACCTATTCTGAAAGAAGCATCATATAATCCATATTTTTCATAAATTTCTCTACGTAGATACAATGTTGGATGTCCTGGAAGCCATCCTTGATATATATTTCCTTCTCCCATGTGCCACTTACGCACTACACGTTCTCCTTCGCGATAAACCAAATCTGCATGTGCACCTATATAACCACTACCGGGTGTATTCATTGCATTAACTAATTTTGTAATTGCAGAATTATCCAAGAAAACATCATTAAAGAAAGCAACAATATCACCTGTACATAAAGCATATCCCTGATTCATGGCATCAAAAATACCTTTATCCTTCTCGCTTTTGTATATAATATCAAGATGACTATTTTTTTGATATTCTCGTATGATCTCTAATGTTTGATCTGTAGATCCTCCATCCTTAATAATAATTTCCAGATTCGGATAATCTTGCTTTTCTATACTTTCTAACGTAATTCTCAAATTATCCTGACAATTATATGTTGTAAGGATTAAAGAAACTTTCTCACTTTTCCTATCAGACATTTGTACTATCTCTTTTCTTTTAATTCTGTGATTTGCTTTTCACTATTGTTGCTTCTGAGCGCTACTTCTGCAGATAAAACCGTTATCTTATCCTCCAATTGAGATACCTTAATTGATAATGTAAATAGTTTTTCTATTACAACTGCCAACATAAACAAGAAAATAAAATTAACCGGTGCCTGAATTCCAAGCATTTTTGTAAAAAAATACGCACTTTCAGGTATAATCCCAAAAACAACTAATAAAATTGCCATGCATATCCAGTAAATTGCATCTCCTAATTTCACTTTACATTTGTATATCTTTCTTAAAATCCATATTGCTGTGATAATTCCAGCAAAAAGCAGTACTATTCTTAATGTAATCGACATATTATTTCCTCACTCTAAACCATTGAAAAATCAAGATAGCAAATAACATTTGCACCATATATGTAAAAGAGTTTGCCACATTTAAATAGCTCTCTCCTGCAATTCTTTCTGACATTTCAACTTGTACTTCTTCAATCTTAATTCCACAGTTAATCAAATAAGCCAGAGTATCCGGTTCCGGTCCATAATTCATCTGATAACCAAAACGCTTAATCATGGACTTGTTAAATAATCGCATTCCTGAAGTAACATCTCCTATGTATGTTCCTCTAGTTGTAATATATATGGCATAGGTTATTAACTGGCTTCCTATCATTCGAGCGGTAACCGGTTTTCTTTCGGTTTTAAAACGTGAACCTATAACAATATCACACCGGCTACTTTCCATCTTCTCCAACATATCTTTAATATATTGAGGATTATGCTGACCATCTCCATCAATCTGTACAACATAATCATACCCATAATAATTGGCATATTTCATTCCACTTTGTATTGCACCTGCCAAACCAACATTAATTGGTAAATCTAACAGATTATAACCTCTTCTTCTACAGATTTTTCTTGTATCATCTCTGGAACCATCATTTACAACTACATAATCATATTTGGGATAATTATTTATAATCTCATCTACAACACGTTCTATGTTCTCAGCCTCATTATATGCCGGAATTACTAATAATACCTTATTCATATGTCCTTTCCAAAACTCCTCTATTTTCTCTCATCACTTCTAACCATTTGTACATACTTTATTTAATCCACATTTTTTTAATCAGTGGAATTGTTTGAGTAATTAATACTTTTTCCACTTTAAATCCCTTTTCAATCTGTAAAACATTTTTGCTTTTATGGTTTTATCTTAATCTTTTCTTTAACAATATTTCGTATATATGCCATTTCTTTTGTTTTCCAATAGAGTACTAAGAATATTATATGGAATATAACTGCGATAAAAACTCCCATAGTTACAAAAGTTATGATAGTAATTTCCTGTAGGATATATTTAGAAAACCACCAACAACATAAAGAGATAAGACCTATTGTAAATACTTGTTTCATTCCCTTGACAAAGTATTCCGACACTTCTACATGAAAGCAGGTCTTATAAATAATAATAGGCTTGGTTATATTGGCAATCCATCCTGATACTATAGTACCTATATACACCCCCGCCACCCCTATTTCGTTAACCAACCAAATAGAGATAACTAAATTTACAATTCCCTGAATTAGAGTAAGGTATTTATCTTGCTCAAAAACTCCGGCTGCTGTCTTAAAATTAGACAATACAATTCTTTCTCCCTTGAAATAATAATCAATTAGAATCAAATTTACAACTCCGGCTGATAAAATCCATTCTTTTCCATAACATAAAATAATTAACGGAGATAATAAAAACCAAAATCCTAGGGTTGAAAACCCATAAAACCAATTTGCTACAAAACGATATACTTTAAAAACTTCATACTGTTTTTCTTCATTTTCTGTTACAATCAAATTACCAAAACTGGATATTACAGAATTAAATACAATATTCGAAAATGCTGAAATAGAATTTATTACCATAAGATAGTTGTCAATAATTCCTACCAGTGAAACCTGGATGAACGATGATATAATAATACTATCTGTTTGAAGCCGCATTACATCTCCAATTTTATGAAATACTAAAGCCTTTGTTTTTTCTATAATATCTTTACGTTCTTCTTTTTCCAACTCTCTTACTTGCTTATCTTTCAGGTACGGATATTTTTTATTAAAAAAAGCATTTACATATAATTTCTGTACTAACTCCACAAATGCTGATGCTAATAAATAAAACAGGAAGTTTGAAGTTAGTAATAAAATTATAATCTGAAGGATGGTCGTAAACAGCTTTGTAATCGTTAGAATGTTGGTTTGAATATAGTTTTTTTGTTCTGCATTAACAATGCTATATTTATAAGATACAAAATAAGTGCTTACTGTATTAAACAAAAAAATGAAATAGTAAATTATTAATTCTTTTTCTCCATAATTCCCCGGGTTTTTAATAAAATACTTCAAAAAAGGAGTGAGGCTGATTCCTAAAATCATAATAATCATGGCAATCAGTCTATAAGCCTTTTTGTAATATACCATGTAGGATTTAATTTTTTCTTTATCCTTCTTTGCCACAGGTGCATAAAGGCTGTAATTAAGTGCTGTACCTATTCCCAATTCAGCCAAAGAAAGCATCGTTAAAATTCCGGAGTATAAGCCATTTACACCCAAAAGTGTAGCATCTAGTCTTCGAATAAAAACAATTCTTAAAATGAAACCAAGAATGGTAGAACTAATATTTCCTATATAACCAAATAATATATTTTTTGCAACATACTGTATTCTTCCCACGTTTTATTCCACCATTATAATTCCGACACTTTTTTTATTATAATACTTCGCTCTGTCAACGTTTCTTTCTGCATTTACATTTTCTGTGAGGCACATATTGGTCAAAGGATATGTTCCTTCCATTTCCGGTATAATCACATGATCTTCCTCACTGGTAGAAAGAATTCTATGTTGTTCCTTTCTTACCTCGAAATATCTTTCCATCTTTCCACTACGGATATATTCCCTGCAATAGTCATAAGTTGTGATTAAATCAGATTTTATGACAACTCCAATCCACAGTAAACATATCACTGTTAATAAAATATATTTCAGTTTTTTCCCCTTGATATTCTTAATTCTTTCTTGTAATTTACCACTGATGAGAATATTTTGAATCCATCCATGAACATAAATAATATTAGCTATTGTTACCAGTAAAAAAACGTGAAAATATGTATTTGGTACACCGCCCGATACAGCAGATCTTGAATAGATTTCCGGAGTATAAATAGCCCAATATACTCCATTCATAAATACTACAAAAAGAAGAGGATAACGAAAACTTAACTTCTTTTCCTTTTTCTCCCATAGTTCATTCCAGATAAGCACTGCAATTAAAACAAAGCTTATAGTTGTAACCATATTATTTTTGAAATAATCTTCCCCCAAATATATTCCTCGGTCTATTGCATAAAATATACACTGTATTGCCCACTTTAAATCTGCTCCAAACTCTTCCCCACCTCTTACATTGTTTCCCGGTGCTAAAAAACTAATGATCAAACCAATCACTTCAGCTACAATAGCTAATAATATCCATAAATTCTTAGAATTGTATCTTATTTTAAATACTCTATTTTTTAAGCTTATTTTCTCAATCCTGACAGCATTTAATAATAGCATACACACAACTAATGTGGCTGCTAAAGGTGCCAGATAACTTCCCCCTCCCAAAAAGAGAAAACACAAAAAAAGAACACTGTAGTTTTTTCTGCCTTTTTCTTCAATATATTTATGAGAATAAATTACTGCTAAAGTGGCCAAAAAAAAGGGAACCGAGTAATGCATAATACCATTAAACCAGTAAATTCCCGATGTAGTTCTGGGGATATATTGAATCATTAGGTTTAATACCAAACAATCTATAATGATAATTACAGATTTTCGAAATAACAGCTTTTCTCTTAAATAATAATGAGAAAGGAGGGATACACTACTTATTAGCAATCCCAACGAAAGAAAAACTGTTAATACATATCCATTTTCCCAAAAATGATTTGGAGACAGGGTAAACAAAAAAATAGTGAACCAAGTTCCTTGCCAACTATAATAGAATTCTCTTACAGTGGTTAAGGATCCTTTTAATGCTCCCATCAAACCATTTTCAATAAACCCTCTGTAAGTATTTACTCCATACCAATAATCATCTCCGGTTGCATAATTATAGACTCCTACATGTATTAACGGTATTAGACTGCCAATAAATAATATAACTGCTAAAATTGCTCCGACCGTTAAGATAAGCTCATACCTATTATATTCTCTTATTCTCATTTTTTCTCTATTCACTCTGTACCGTTTCCTTTTCATAATACTTAGCCACTACTAAATTAATCCATTCTCCGGGATGTGGAACATTATCTTCAAAAAGAAGTAATTGCGGCGGTGCTGTAAAGCGTTTTACGACTACATTTTCAATGGAGTCATCATAATATAGTTTTATTCTTTCTTCCCATTCATATCGGTAAAATTCTGCTCTTCCGGAAGAAATCTCATCCCATGCTTCTGTTGCCATAAATGTTTCTTTATCAATTCTGGTACATAGCACTCCAAAACCTATCCCTATTATCATCAAATACAGTATATATTTCTTCCATATGACCTTTTCCTCTTTCTTTTGGAATACTGTACTAAACCATCCCATAATATAGAATAGGTCACAGAAAACCCAAAAAAGCAAGACAAGAAAACAAATGTTCCATGTCCTTCCTCCTCCCACATCGCTTTGTGCATATAGGTTAGGAGTTAAACAAGCCGTGGCAAACCCTAAACTTATTAAAATGATAAATCCCGGATATTTAAAATCATAATCAACCTCTTTTGCAATATCGTATAAAAATGGAATTGCCAACAATATAATTAATATTACCGGCCAACTAATCCACTCTTTTATCACAAGTTCAGGCCAGTAATAGCATGATAAAAGGATTGCTTTAACAGGATTCATCCCTGTTGCCTCCAGCATCCTATCACTATTTCCGGGAGCAAGTACACTAATCAGAAAGGATAAACTCATAACAAGTAAAGGCATAAGGATGTAATATATATTTGTTATTTTTTCTCTCCACTCTTTCTTTTCTTTATCTAGCAACAAAAGTATTACTAAAAGAAAGGTCATCCATAATACTCCCTGTAAGGCAGTTAAATAATTTCCTCCACCCACAAAGATTGAAAGAATAAAAGAAATAACTATTTTTGAATACTTCCATGCCTTACTTTTCTCTTTCTTAACAGATAAAATTATCCCTATGAGTATCATTAGAAAACAAAATGCCCATGTATAGTTAGCTGCACCTGCATGCCAAAATATACCTTCATTACCATCCGGCATACATTGAATGATAACAAACAAATATAGAACTGCAACTATTCTAAAATCATATTTTTTTCCTGTTATATATTTTTGTGAAATAACATGACAAAAATACATAACAGAGAATACCAAAAGTCCTAGTGTAAACCAGTTGCTGATAAAATAATACTTTTCTCCAAATATTGCAGGCTGCAGAGATGTCCAAAAAACCGACATATATACCCCGGACCATTCTTTATAATTGAATACCACATTATCCCATGCTGCTTTGAATAAAGCAATTATACTTCCACTATTTATCCATGCAAGTCGCACATCATCACTGGCAGAAAAATCATCTGCACATGGAAAATTATAAAAACTTAATCCCAAAATAGGAATAAGACTGGTGATAAAAAATAATAATAAAACAATCCATATCCCCTTTTTTGTAATTCTTTTCATTCTGCAATCCTATTCCCCTCTTCATCAACCAGGCTCCAGCCCTGCCATAATTGTTTCATCTCATCCGGATTATACCAATCACAATTCTTCTGCTTTAATGGTCGAATCATTACTTTATTCATATTTCTATTTAATCTTGCCCCCCAGAAGCTAAAAGTACTATTAGCACAAATATTGTGTTTACATTGACTCATAAGATACATATCCCAAAAACTATTAATACCATGGTTAATATCCACCACGGTAAAATCTTCATTTGAATAATGCTCTTTTACATAAGCAGAATCATCCGAAAAAATAAAAAAATGGGGGCGTTCTATTTTTTCTTTTATCAATTTTATTGCCTCCTCATAATACTGTTTAGTACAAATTCCTCCAAACATTCTTTGATTTTCTTCTGTAAGATAATCACCTCTCCTAACATGAATACTCACAGCATTATATTTTTGTATTTTTTCCTTCATCCTCTTATTTTCATCAGATATATTCGAGGGAAACTCTAATTGTTTACATAAATCCCATATTCTATCTGCATAATAACTTTCACAAGCCCAATATCCTTCAAGAATCTTATTTTTCAATTCGAAGATTCCCGGATCATACATTTGATGTTCTATATAAAGGGGACATTCCTTCAAATGTAGCTTTTCTAGACATTTTATAAAAATATTTCTATTCCCCAAAACTTCTTTTATTTCCTTTTGTGTCGCCACCTCATAGGTTATATCAGAAAAATAGTTTAATTCCAAGATTCTGCGTGAAGCTTTTTCCATGTCTTTTTCAAACCAAGTAAGATCCAGTTTCACTTCTTTTCCCATAGCTTTCATTTTATCGTATAGTGCATATTGCTGAAGCTGATTTCCCAAGCCCCCATTAACTTTAATGATAATCATTCTTTCTCTCCAAAAAAAATCTAAGTGTAGGTCCATTACTCCATGGATAACCTCCATAGACTTGGGGATATTGCGAAAATCCTTCGCATTCTCCGGAACAGTCCATTATCTGTCCTTCCTGATAGGATTGGATCAGTGCCTTTTCCATTCGTTTCAATACTTCCTCCATGGATAATCTGCCGGCAGGAAGTGTTTTTCCCATAAGCTCATCCATCTCGCAGTCACAACGTAAATAAGCCGTTCTTTTCCCCTTTACAATAGCATAGGCAATCATTGCAGTGGCTGAAGTATCAACGGGTCCCTCCCTGGCCGGAAGCTGCCAAGGAAAGTATCCTGATTCCTTAAAATATTGAAAACTATTTTTTACCAGCTGCTGAAAAGCTATGACAATAATTTCTTTTTCCCTGCTGTCTCTCATAAACTCCACAGAATCTGCCATTCCAAGAAGAAGCCAGCCTACTGCCCTTCCCCAGCCTACAATTCCATATTTTACACCTGTGTTTACATCATACCCATGATAAGGGAGTCCCGTAGTTTCATCCATCCCCTTTTCCAGAAAATCTATCAGCAGCTTCTGTCCAAGCTCTACTGCTTCCTGCACTCCAAAGCTCTCCCCATAACGACACAAAAAGGGAACAATCATTCCTAATTCATCCGCATAAATATGGGTTGGATGGTTTCCTCGATACGGCATGATATTTCCGTATTCTTTGTAATAAGAGCATAGGTAGTCACACAGTTTATCCATCATTTTCTTATACTTTATATTTCCCGTCTTTAGATAAACATAAACCAAAGAGTAACCATTCATAATATTATCTATATGATAAATGGTTACTCCTGCCTTATACCATTTATCATAATATAAAAGCAAAACTTCCAGCTGTTCTGCCTCTTCCAAGGTCTGTGTCAGGAGAGCCTGAGGCCAGAAAAATGGATCTATTCTTGGCGTATCCTTTGGCTTCAGTAGTCTTTTTATTCTATACTTTATCTTCTCTTTTCCACTTTTTTCATGGTAATGGAATAAATCATATTTTATTTTTTCCAATAGAGTGTTCAATATTTTTTCTTCCATAGGCTCCTCCTTTCTCAACTTCTGAGTTTAAGTTTTTACTTCATCACTTCCTCCAGCTTTTCTCCAGCCTGCCTTGCTCTTTCAATATATTCCGGAATTACTTCGGCCAGTCGTTTTCGGATTTCCTCTTCTCTTTCATAAATCCAGCCAAAAGCCTCCTTTAATTGTTCTTCTGTTTCCAATTCTTGTACCGGCTTTACATAGTTTTCATAGGTGCCAAATAAATCCTTGGCAATTCCCTTTGCTTTAACGGAATAACCTACTACTAATGTAGGTACCTGAGATGAATAGGCAGCTATGGTTGCATGTGTCCGGGCACCAATAAAGAAACGACATCGACTAATATAGCCCTTTAATTCCTCTGCACTGCAGTCTTCAATCATGCTTACCCTTTTATTATTTCCGTAAAATTTATACAACTCCTTTAAGGTAGTCCTGTCATCATTTCTCTCCCATACCACATGGGGAATCAAGGCTACATTCATATCCGTTGTATCTAAAATAAATTGAATCAGTGCCCGATAGTTTTTCATGGTAATGCCTATCACCTTCTCATTTTCTACAACCATTGGGCTAATATTAATACCTACAGTATTATTTTCGATAAATTCTTTCGGCAAAGGAAGTTTCTTTATTTCCAAGAGAAAGGCCGAATCAGGGTAAAAACATAAATTATTAACTCCAATCTTTTTCAGTGCTTCGTAGGTAATACTTTCTCTGGCAAAAACTGCCTCATACAGCTTCATATCTTCTTGTATTTCCTTTTCCTGTAGAAGCTCCGGCTCTATGGAACAGCCAAGAAGAATGGTTTTCCCCCCCTTTCTATGAAACATACGATTTGCCAGAATTAAGTCCTTCACCATACTCTCATAACAATAATTATCTCCCCCTATGGAAATATTCCACTGACAGCTGTTTTTCCCTAAAACATTTTTGAATCGATAGCGTAAAAAGCTTTCCCTGTCTCCCGTTACCATTCTCCACCCATAATATAAAATATGCATTAATTTATTATTTCTTATATTTTGTTCCGGAACAATCTCACAAATATTCTTTAAAGAATAGTAATTATCCTCCTCTACGCTATTACTAACGAGTCTAACCTGTTTTTTTACTAATTTACAAATAGTATTTGCCAAGGCCTCACAGCCATGATTTCCACTTCCCGCATGGGCATACAACACAATTTTATTCTGATTCATATTCTGCTCTTTTCTTTGCCCCATATAGCTTTAAATAAAATTTGGGAGCTATACTAAATATAACTATTTTTATTGGATATCCCTTTGGTAAATATCTTCTGATACTACGGTATTTTTTATATTCTTTCACTATATTCAAGCATTCCTGTAAATCTTCCTTGCATTCTTCTTGCTCTTCTCTTGTAAGCTCAGCTATCTTTCCTACTACCAGCAAGGAAGATACTACCAGAATACTGTTTAATCTATCTTTCAGATTAGGGTATTGTTCAATTAACTCTTCTTTTGCCTGCTGCCAACAAATTAATTGATCCATATAACTATGAGTGAATTTTTTTAACATTGCACCTTTAGGATTGGTATAATACCAGTACCCATTATAATCACTAACTGCAATTCTTTCCATTTTCATTGTTGCATGAATCAAATAAAGTAAATCTTCCCCTATTGTCATTTTATTGGGAAAATGAATATCATCAATTTTTTTTGCACGATATAATACTCCCCAACAATGGGTATTTCCCCGAAGCATATAATCACGGAAATATTCTTCCACCGATAGCAGCCGGCTATTCCTGCTATTCTCTATTCGTTTTTCATTACCAACTTCTCTATCCCTATCATTTCCCTTTTGATAGCCGCACACCACCATATCTGCATTATGTTCTCTTTGGATTTCTAATAGCTTCTCCAAATAGTCTGCTTCCACCCAATCATCTGCGTCAATAAATGTGATAAACTCACCACTGGATCGTTCTAATCCAAGATTTCTGGCTACTGATACCCCTCTATTCTGATATTGGTGAAACACCTCAATCCTGGAATCTTCCTTAGCATATTCTCTACAAATTTCATATCCCGCATCCGTAGAACCGTTATCAATGATTACTAATTCCCACTCAACATAACTTTGTCCTTGTATACTTTCTATACACTTACGGATATATTCTTCTGCATTATAAACAGGTAATACAATACTTACCATGTTATCCCCCTACCGTTTATCAAACAAATTAATTGCAATTTTTGCAGCTTCTATTATCACTTTGTTAGGTTTTTGCCATATTAAATACAATATTTTGTTTGCTATCGAATCCACCTCTATCTGTACATCTCCCAGCTCTTTTTCTTTGATGTCAAGAATTTGTTGCCTTAGCCTTTTATGATATCCTTTTACCTCTGAACGAAGCTCATTCTTAATTACCAAAAAAAATAAAAATAAATACTCCTGTTTTAACTTCTCTAACAAAAACTTCTGTTTTTCTTCTTCCGGAATTTTTGTTAAAATAATCATTCTCATTGTATTATACAATAGTCCAATTTTTTCATTCAAAAGAGGATTATATTTATGAACTATAGAAGAATTTACATAACGATAATGGTAATAATATCCTTCTTTCATAATTACAATTCTATCTGCATCCAAGAGCGCAGGATACATAATACTCAAATCCTCCCCCATGGTAATCTTATCATTAGTAAATTTAAGATTATCTAAAATTAAATCTTTAGAAATTAATTTCATACAGCGGGAACTATGAATTTTACGTATCTCATTTCCTAAAAGTTGTGGAATTATCTTATTTTCAATTTCCTCTCTTCCATAGTATCCCGGCTCAAGCCCCTGCCTCACTTTAATAGAATCTTTTCTTTGCATTTTTTCAATGATATAATTACTGCAAATTATTTCTCTGGCATTTCCCGAAGCTTCTCTCACCAGACCTTCTATCATATCTAACTCAATCCAGTCATCACTATCTACAAAGGATACATACTCTCCATAAGCTTCTTTTATTCCATAGGTCCAAGCAGACATTAAGCCTCCATTTTTTTTATGAAATACTCTTATTCTATGATCTTTTCTTGCAAATTCTTCACAAAGTATGGCACTCTGATCAGTAGAACCATCATCCACTAGAATAATTTCCAGATTTTTATAACTTTGTTCCCGAATACTATTCAGACATTCCTGTAAATAATCCTGAGTATTAAATACCGGCACGATAATACTGACCAAAGGATCTCTGTTTTCCATTTTAACATCTCCTGTTATTCTAATATAAATATTAAAAACTCATGAAATATTTTACTTTAATTTACTGAACATTTTCTTTAATTCCCAGCATATCCTTCAAATACATTCCAAAAAAGAATAAGATATAATTTCTTCCCATATAATCAGAAACAAAATGTGCTTCAAACAGAGAGTAAATCGTGATACAAATTAAAACCACCACCATCATATTATCCCCTTTTTTATAGCCA
Source organism: Lachnospiraceae bacterium (assembly GCA_017520155.1). Taxonomy (GTDB): domain Bacteria; phylum Bacillota; class Clostridia; order Lachnospirales; family Lachnospiraceae; genus SFDP01. The sequence goes on along the minus strand of JAFXGR010000047.1, from coordinate 12,349 downwards.
CACCATAAAAGTCTGCATTGAGAAATAAAATAAATGCCTGCAGGGATTATACCATACCAATAGAACATGCGAATAATTCCCAAATCAAAAAATGCTGTACTTATATCATTGGACCATAATGACCATGTGGCTAAAGTACCTTCGTGAATTGTAGTATTATAATATAAATTCAATATTCTATTTGATAGAATATTGTCAATTTTATACAACCAATCATTATTAATCACATTCTGTGAATTAGCTGCCATATAAATAGAAGTAGCAATGGCAACCACCGTAAGGACTATACTTCCTATAGCTAAATACCTGGATTCTTTCATCAAAAATGTTAAGAAAATTACTATTATTGTTGTAACAGACATTATTATTCCTGTTTTTGAATCTGTAAAATAGAAGATAGCAATATGCCCCAATAAAATAAGTAAATATCCATGCCATTTTATCCGACTTGAATAAGAATAAATCCCTAGCCATGTTATTACCAGCATCATACAATGAAATGCATTGGGATGTCCCATTCCAAAGGAAAATCTTGTTTCCAAAACTCCCGGTGTCCAGGCAGCCTCTGTACGGTATATCTCTTGGTGGAACGCCGTACCATAAACTCCTATTATAGAAAGCAACATAATCATGGCACATCCTACCAAAGTATACCAGAACGTAAACTTTAAAATCTTCTTCATCTCTTTACCCTGACAAGCCCAGATAAAAACAATCCACCGTAAAATTTCATTTCTGCCGGTTACCCTATAGGAAATAACTCCGATTATTCCAAAGAAAAACAAAGCAATCCATTCTTTTAAGTAATGTTTTGTGGTAATAAGACTGATTCCAAAGAGAAGGAAAGTAAGACGAAACCATATTCCTTCATACTGAATAACATATTCACTCTTTTCTACGATTACAATGGTAAGTTCAATAAAGAGAGCCAGTGCAAAGGTTACTTGTGAAATTTTATGAAAAATAGGTTTTAATTTTTCCATATTTTTTCCCATACTCTTTTATATCCTCTTTTTAATCTTCTTCCTACCCTTTTTAGCTTCATTTTTAATTTTGTAATTTTAATTTGTATTCCTGATAGCTTTGGCATAATAAGATATTCATATTCTTCTTTATGTTCTTGAAGATATTTGGGGTATGTTTTATCAATCTCCACTCTTTGAAAAACAGCATCTCTTCCAAAAATATCCTGTCCTGTCATAATACGATCCACTACCTGTGCTAAAATCTCTTCCTCGTTGTACTCTTGATGAGCTGCTGCCACTACCTTGTCCCCAATTCTTTTAGCAAGGTTTTTTTCTCCCAAACCTCCCATATAACCGAAATGCCAGCCCCCATTGTCTATTCTAATACCATTTTCTTTTGCTTTCTTATCCCTAAGATCCCAAAATCCTCTTCCCTTAAGGCTTCCATAGTAAAACACCTTTGTTCCCAACCACTGCGGTTTTTTAATTCCTTCAAACTCTCCGCTATTGGAAAGCAGCTTCCCGCTGATTTCCTCTGCATTTAAAAAGCAATAAAACATTCGCTGGGCCAAATGATAGATTTTTCCCATTTCCATCTTGGGAAATAATTCCAGTAGGGTATCTGTATTTGGAATTTCATCTACATCGCTAAAAATACAAATATCATCTTCCTTACACTGCTCCAAGCCCTTTAATAAATAATCCTTTTGAAAGTGATCCATATCATGGGGGGGAATTCCCAGGGGACAGTCCTCTACTACAATATGGATAATCTTGTGTTCCCACTTTTTAAACATCTCCTTATTTTCCAAATAATATAAGGGCTTAGGTTCACTGGAAAATGTATACTTTGCTTCTTCTATTACAAATTTATCTACATAAGGATCCATAATTTCCATTCGTAATTTCAAAATATCCAATTCATTAAAAAAGGGAAAACAATCATATATCATAATTAAACTCCATGGTTTTATCTGCACATCTTATTATTTTTTATTTTCTAAAATATCTCCAAAAAAGGAGGGGACGAATCATTTTCTTTATTCCTTTCCAAAGCTCCTTCCCAGGATTTTTAAAGACAGGATACTGCTCATTTTCCCCCCACCATTTATGGAAAGCAAAGGGTGTTATCCCCTGTACCTCAGGAATGGGATGCTCATGAGCAAAATATTTAGCCACATCCAAAGGCGCCCACCTCATTCCTTGTGCTTCAAACAAATGACGATTGGTACAGCAGATAAAGATATCTTCATTGTAAAAACCATCCTCATCCCTTTTCCACTCCAGATTAGCCTTTTTCGGGAAATCCATTAATCTTTTACTTCGAATGGAAACACTATTGCCTACTCTGCAGATATTCCCATGAATATCGTGATAGCAATGCTTTGTACCCGGTTTTGGAAGAGGCCAGGGAGAACCAATATAGTCATAGTCTAAAAATTCTTCTCTCCACATTTGAGGATTAACTACAAATCCATCTGCATGAACAATCAAAGCATAATTCGTGTCTATATAATCTCCCAGCTCATAAGCCATTTTATAATTAAAACAGTCAATATCTGTCAGCTTTGAGGTATATTTATAGGTAATAGATTTTGGCAAAAACCATGGTTTTCTATGGGTAATTAAGATTACTTCTCCAAAATCAATACCACGCATACTGTATTTCATGGCCTTGATTGTTTCCACAATATTTACACTGGTCATTGCCACAAGGGTTACATTATCTAATTTAATCTTGTTCTCTACTGTACTCATTCGATTAGCTTACTTCTTTCTAATTCTATACGGTATTTAATTCCTTTAAAATCATAGGAACTTTTTCTTCCATCTGCGTTTTAATGCAGGTAAAATTCTGGGAAGATAAGATAAATAAAAAAATATATCACTCTCTATTTCTAACAATTTTAATTTGAGCCGTCCCGGTTTTATATTGTATTTCTTATATTTTTTACTCTTTTTTTTATATTCTTCCAACTCTTTTCGGCATTCCTCAGCTGTATATACTTTTCCTTTTCTATCTATATATTTCCAACCTGTATAAATATTTTGTTCTGATGCCCAATATCCATCTGATACATTATGTCTTGCCCAATATTTAGGAGCTACTATTACCTTTACTGTCTCACTGGTAAAAGCCGGAAAAAAAGCAAAGGAAGAATTAGATAATAATAAATAATGTGCATTCTTTACCCTTACATAGTCCTCATGTAAACTTCCATGGTAAGCAGGAATTTGAGGAAACATTTTATTGGCAGCTTCTACATCATCAGTGATAATTATAAATTCCATATCATCTCTGATACTTTTCATATATTTCATTCCACTAAGCCAGTATTTTTTATTAACATATAATTCAGGACTCCCGGTATATTCCCCCCCTCGGATATTCATTACGCATAAATTTTCTTTTGAAAAAGTATAATCTTCATATTCCGGTTTTACAGCCAGCCACGTCTTTATCTCTTCACGATAAGTAAACAAATACTGCTCTGCCTGCATATTACCATACAGTAAGGTTCCATCTTCTACTTCCGTCAATTTTTCATCTATCCCTGTAATATAACATCCATGCTTACAATCATGTCGGGAATTACCCAAATATATTCTTTCTTCCTTTTCATGATAAATTGATTTAAATTCATCTTCCGAAGCAGGCTTTCCAAAATCCAGATTCATAAAGTACAAACCTTTGCCCTTTCCTGCTATTCCTTCCAGTCGTTCCTTTCCCATAATGGAAAAATCATATTGATTCTTCTTGGCAATACATCTTGTTGTAACATAACAAAATATAGCATTTCCCAGACCCTGTCCATTATTTAGCTTAGTACCAATCATGTTCTTCCCTCTAATGTTGTTTCTTCTATTTTTCCATTTTCCACTTTAAAGATAATATCACAATTTTCAATGGTTCTTAATCGATGGGCAATAATAATCATAGTCTTTCTTCCATGGAATTTGTCAATAGCTTCCATAATCGCAGTTTCCGTATCCGTATCCAGGGCTGAGGTGGCTTCATCAAATACAAGAATATCAGGATTATGGTAAAGAGCTCTGGCAATTCCCAATCTTTGTCTTTGACCTCCTGAAATTCGTACCCCTCTCTCTCCTACAGAAGTATTCAAGCCCTCCGGAAGGCTCTCTACAAACTCCTTTAGCTGCGCCTCTTCCAACACTTCCCATACTCTTTTATCATCGATATCTTTGGGATTTACTCCAAAGGCCACATTATCCCTCACGGGATCATCGGTAAGGTAGATATTTTGAGCAATGTATCCGATATGGCTAAGCCATGATCCGTAATTTTCCATTACATCTCTTCCGTCACAGGTAATCTTTCCTGATTGTACCTCTAAAAGTCCCATAAGAATATCTACAGCAGTAGTTTTTCCTGCACCGGAAGGACCAATAATCCCCACACTTTTCCCCACCGGAATTGCCATATCTGCCTGGTCCAGTATTAATTTATCAGTATTAGGATATGCATAGGTTACCTTTTCCAACGCAATCTTATCTTTTACCACAATAGCCGGTTTTTCCTCTATCCTGCGACTGCTGACCTTTCTCTCCTGCTTATAATCCCTAAAATCAATATTGTCATAAACAAAATGAACACTGGGACCATAAAAAGCAATGTTGGTAATATGGGTATTAATACGGTTTACACTGGGCATTAATCTCACCGCTGCTACAGCAAAGGCACTGATTTTAGGCGCCAGTGCTGACAAATCCTGTCCCATTAACAAGCATATGGCCATATAGCCCAATAAACCACCAATACATATGGTTTCGATTAACAGACGAGGAAGATTATTAAATACCGTATATTTGCTGTTTAAATCCGCACCATTTTTAGCATAAACAGAGTAATTATCAACAAAAAAAGTTTCTTTATGAAGTACTTTTACTTCTTTAATTCCAAAAATAGACTGATTTCTCCATTTTCCCATGCGCGCTTGCACTTCTTGGTTTTCCTGTCCGAGACAGTTTAATCGGGGCTTTAAAATTCCTACAATTAAAATCGTCATTCCCAGTAAAATGACACCAATCATAATCGTCATTATCGGATCAACAATCAATACCACGATACAAAGACAAATAGATACTATTACTTCTGTCATCAATTGAATAAAATCCATTAATACAATAAATACCTTTGGTACATCACTGTCTAAGGTACGAAATACGGTGGGAATATCTGCGTTCAGATAAAATTCATAGGGACGATTCAAGTATTCATCCATCATATAGCTTACTGTATTAAATTGATTTTTATTGACAAATCTGGCCTGTACATAATTCATAAACAGCAGGTAGCTATTTTTTATAATGAAAACTGCCACTACAGATAGAAGTAAAAGTACAACAAACTGATTCATATCCTTTAGTCCCAACATTTCACGGACCATAATCACATACTTATTCTGTTCCAGTTCTCCTGCATCCAAAATTGCCTGAGCCAGAGGAACAATCATGGAAACTCCTATAGTTTCCAATACTGCCCCAATCAAAATCAAAATGCCCAATCCTGCCACACTTCGCTTTTGTCTTTTGCTTAATATACTAAACAGCTTTCTAATTATATCTATCATGTAAGTTCTCTTTCCTTAACGTAAAATGTTTTTTAAGATATTATTACTTTTTATTAAATAAAAAAGTACACAATTAGCGCATTGTAATATTATTACAAATATACTAACAGTGTACTAAAATATTCTTTGAAATGCAATAGAGTGGGACTGAAAACGATATTCTCTCTACTAATAAGAAATAACTATGTTTTTAGTCTATTATCTGCATCTCTTTTGTGTAAATATCTCTGCAGTCCCTTCCATTAAACCACTGCTTTGGTGCAATCACTTTTTTTTCCTGTGATAAACTGAGATAGCATCCCCACCAACTGAAGCTGGAATTTGCCAGAATAAAATGTTTACACTGTGTCATTAGATACATGTCAATGTAACCGCTATCTTCATCATTTCCTTCCACAATAGTAAGATTATCCTGTTTATAATTATGTTTCACCCAGGATACATCATTGGTAAACACAAAGAAATGACAATCCGGATACCACTCCTCCATCTGTATCATAGATTTTTTATAATACTCAGGGGTACATATCCCACCGTATAATTCACTTACTTCCAAATAATCTCCTCTACGTATATGAACACAGACAGAATTACTTTCCTTAATTTTTCTTTCATAATCCTTCATTGTTTCTGCAAGCTCAGGAATATTAAAAACAAATGCCGTTCTTACTTCTTCTCTAATATCTTCAAAATATTTTTCACTTTGCCAACAACCTACCAGATAAGCTCTATCTATTTCTAATACTTTAGCATCAAATAATTGATTTTTTTCTATATATTCTGCCGTTCTTCTACCCATTAATTTTCTCCGAATCCGTGAAGCTAAATCTAATAAAGAGTCTGTCAAACACAACATTTCCAATTCTGTGGGTACCTCATATCTTATCCCAAAGATTCCCAGGCGTATGGGTCTTTTGTTTACTCCCCGGTAGTCAGTTTTATCGTCTATCTTTACCTTCTTTCCCATGGCTTTCAATCGAAGATATAAGGCATATTGGAACATCTGGTTTCCCAAACCTCCGGAAAGTTGAATCACTACCAATGGCTCATTTACTGATAATAACACTTGTTTTTGAGGAATTACATATTTTTCGTTAAATCTGGTAAAGTAATAAAAAGCTTTGGGGGAAATACCAAATAGTTTCATTTTTATTTTTTCATTTCCAGAAACTATATCAGAAGATAAAACTTCCCTAAAATACTTCCTCTCCCCTTTTATGATTTGTCTTATTTGTTTACCATAAATTTTATAATTTTCCGGCTTATTTTTTTCTAATTCCATGTAATGTATCAATAATCTTTTATAGAAGAAAGCATTATGAATTTTCACCAGGTCTTTTCTTTTAATGGACAATAAATATTCCCTTTTTTCCAGATATAAAGGAATCTGGTCTGTAAATATTCTATAATTTACTCCCATATTCATAATACTTCCTATTCGATCTACCACATAATTATAGTAAGCCTGATTCAAATAAACCACCCTGTTGGCATGATGAAGTAACTTTGTGGTAAACACAATTTCTTCATATAACTTCCCTACAGGAAAGCGCAGAGTACTTAATAATTGTCTTTTATAAAGCTTATTCCAGGCAGCATTTTGAATTTGAACCTCTTCTTCTTCTTTAATAAAGGATTCCAGTGCTTCATCCTTATCAAAAAACAGTATATTATGATCCGATGGGTCTTTTGTATATCTTTTAGAAACCTCCTTATAGGTGCAAACTGCCAGCTCCGCATTCCATTCTTTTATGGCCAGATACATATTTTCATACATATCTTCTTCCACCCAATCATCTCCATCTACAAAAGCAATATATTCTCCTTTTGCTTCTTCAATTGCTACATTTCTTGCTTCCGATGGCCCTCCGTTAGCTTTATGAATAACCCTAATCCTTTTATCAAGCAAAGCATAATTATCACAAAGCACTTCACTGCCATCAGTAGATCCATCATCCACCAAAATAATTTCCAAGTTGTGGTAACTCTGTCTTCTGACACTTTCAATGGATCGTTCTAAATAATCCTTAATATTGTAAGCTGTAATTACTACTGTTAATAGTGGTAATTCACCTGTATTTCTTTTTTCTCTTATCTGTTCTAACGTTCTTTTGACCATATTTTCCTACTACACATCCATTGCTGAAACATAAGAATATACCAGATCTGTATTCTCCACTGTCCATTCTTTATATAATCGTCCCAAATATTCCCCACCACATCAGCATCTAAAATTCCCTGACCTTCCAATGTCTTTCTGTCAATTAAACTTTCTGCCCATTCCCTAAGCTCCGGCTCCTTTAGCCATTTGGAAATGGGAATGGAAAAGCCACGTTTGGGCAAATCCATAATTTTTTTAGGAACATATTGATATAAAATATTTCTTAATACCTTCTTTGTAATTCCATCTTGATATTTATACTCCAAAGGCAGAGTCCAGGCAAATTCTACCACATCCTTATCCAGCATAGGTATTCTGGATTCCAGAGAAACTGCCATTCCCGCCCGGTCTACCTTTACCAAAATATCATCAGGATGGTACATCAACAGATCCATCAGCATAATATTATGGCGGGTTTCTTTTAAATATCCTTCGCGATATTCTGTATATTTAAAGGGGAGCATCTGCTTATCAAGGCATATTTGCTTTGCCAAAGGCTCCTCTTCGTTGGAAATCTCATATAGCTCTGCCGGTCCCTTGGCTCCCAGCAGTCCGGCCTTTACATTCACAACCTTACTCTTCTTTATGGGGACATTTAAAATTAAGCTACTGGCAAGCTTCCTTACCGGATAAGGAATGCTTTTCATCTTCCCCCAGATTCGGTCAATGGAATTATAGGAGGTATAGCCGCAAAACAGCTCATCCCCTGCATCACCGCTTAAGGAAACCGTAACATGCTCTTTTGTCATCTTACTCACTAAATAAGTGGGTATTTGGGAGCTGTCTGCAAAGGGTTCCCCAAAAATATAAGATAATTTTGGAATTACCGCTAAGGCATCCTGTCTGGTAATGTAAAGCTCTGTATGCTTGGTTCCCAAATGCTTTGCAATTTGCTCCGCCACCTTTGCCTCATTGTATTTTGGATCCTCCACTCCAATGGTGAAGCTTCTTACCGGCTGACTGCTTAAGGATTGCATTAAAGCTACCACTGTAGTACTGTCAATTCCCGAAGAAAGAAAAGCTCCAACAGGAACATCTGCTACCATCTGTCCCTTAATTGCTTCTTTCAGCAACCTTTCCAATTCCTTAGTTGCCTCTTCTTCACTTCCTTTAAATTGGTTTTTCTCTCCCTGCCCGGCTATCTCTTTCATGGACCAATAGGTCTCTATAGAAAAATCCTGATAGGGTTTTTTTATGGTTAGAATTGTTCCGGGCTCCAATTTAAAAATATTTTGATAGACAGAATATGGTGCCGGTATATAACCATGGATAAAGTAAATGGGTAATACCTTTTTGTTAATTTCATTATTGAAACCATCTAAGGCTGCAATACATCCTATATCGGAAGCAAATACAAAGCTATTGTTCACCCATCCGTAATATAGTGGTTTTTCTCCTACCCGGTCTCTTAGCAGCGAAATAGTTTTCTCCTGACGATCATATAAGGCAATAGCAAACATCCCTTTGCACATGGAGATTCCTTCTTTTACCCCATAGGTCTCAAATAGCTCCAACAAGACCTCTGTATCGGAGCTTCCTCGAAATTCTTTTACTTTATGCTCCTTTATCAGACGTTCTCTTATCTGTCTGTGATTATAAATTTCCCCATTAAAAGCAATCACAAATCGCCCACTATGAGATGTCATAGGCTGAGCTCCGTTTGGTGACAGATCTATAATGGATAATCTTCTGTGACCAAGGGCTACACTACAGTCGCTTTCAATAAAGCTGCCGCCTCCATCCGGTCCCCGATGAATCATTCTGTCATTCATCTGATTAATATTTTTCTGTATATCACCTTTCCAATTACATAAGCCTGCAATTCCGCACATTTTATTCTTCCTTTCAAACTTTAGGATTTACTTGGAAAGCAAATATTGTTCCCACTTTTGATTTACTTTATCCGGATAAATTTCTTTAGTTGTTTCATAGGCATTCCTGCTATATTCTTTCCACAAAATATCATCTGATAATAATCTCTTTATTGCCTGAGCCATGGCCTCTTTATCTCCTACCGCCACTAAAAAACCGTTATCTTTCTTTTCCATCAGTATTCTCGGTCCGCCGCAGGGACAATCTGTAGATACACAAGGGATTCCCAGTGCAAGTGCCTCCATCAAGGCGTTGGGCATACCTTCTGTATTGGAGGATAAAACAAAAATTTTTGCCTTTTGAATTTCTTCCTTCACATTGCTTATATTCCCGGGAAAAAATATTCTGTCTTTATAGGGTCCGGACTGAGCCTGCTTTATTAAGTTCTGTCTTTCCTCACCATCTCCATACAGCACCAGATTCATCTTTGGAAATTCCCCGGCAATTTCATTAAATGCATCAACAATCAGTTTCTGGTTTTTATTAGCATCAATTCGCCCCACGGAAACAATCTTATTTTCCCTTTCTCCCTCATAGTATTCATCTACGAAAACAGGATTCAAAGGGTTTTCTAAAATAACAGTTTTCTTTTGTATCCATTTAGGAAAATAACCTTTGGCATCCTCAGTCTGTAAAATGATCCCCGAAGATTTTCCCATCAAAGTTTTTGCTAAAAAGCCGGTTATTTTATTGTAATATTCTTCTTTTGGCTCTCCCCGAACAGAGGTAATTACAGGAACTGCCAATCCCCAGGCTGTGAGAAGTGCCATAAAGTTATTTTTTCCGATAAAAGAAACTATAATATCCGGATTCTCTTTTTTCCATATATTACGCAGCTTTAAAAAACGTTTAATAAAATTAGTAATTCTATTTTGTGTAATTTCTTCCTCCGTAATATCAGAAATAATTCGCTCCACCTTTTTGGGTAAATCGTATTCCTCTTCTGCCACTGCTGTTGTAACAATCAATACCTTATGTCCTTTTTCTGTTAAGCTCTCTGACAGATTAAGAATTACTCTCTGTGCTCCACCTTTTGCCAGACTGCTGATATAAAATATAATTTTTCTTTTTTCCACTCTAATCAAACATTCCTTTCTTTTATGGAGCCGAATGAGAAAATCTCGCTTTAATATTTTACCCTATATACTGCCTATACCATTTCTGGAAGATAAAATATCCCCAAATAAACCGGGAGTAATTCTCTCCCGTTCCTCTTCCCTTATCTCCCGTTTCTAAATAATTATTAATAAAGGTTTGTAATTCTTTAGCTTTAAATATATTTTGCTTCTTTAAAAAATCCTCACTGCAATAATCCAATAATTGTTCTCTTAGTTCTCTCCTCAGCCACTGATCCAAAGGTACGGAAAATCCTACCTTTGGTCTGTCCAGTAAGGTTTTGGGAATATAATCATAGGCCAGTTCTTTTAAAATTCTTTTCTTATTTCCTTTGTCGTACTTATATTCATGAGGCAGAGCAAAGGAAAACTCCATTACTTCCTTATCCAGGATAGGACATCTTGTTTCCAGGGAATATTTCATTCCTGCTCTGTCCACTTTACACAGGATATCTCCCGGCAAATAGGTATCCATATCTAAAAGCATTCTTCGGATTTGCCAATTCTTTTCCTCATAACGATTTTCTTCCTGAAACTGATACTCCTGCTGCTCTTTATTCAACAAGGTATCTGCCAATTCTGCTCGTTTTAAATCAAAGGGCTGCACTCTGAAATTACCTTTTCTGTTTCCTGCTACCAGCTGAACTTTTATGGGAAGCTTATCCATTAATTTTTTTTGTTTCAGTCCCGGAAAATTGGCTATTCCATAAAGTATTGCTCCCACAGGATCCAGTCTTTGCATATCCAGAAGCATTTTATAATTATTATAGCCACAGAAAAATTCATCTCCTCCATCACCGGATAGTGCCACGGTTACCTTTTCCTTTGCCAGTCCGGATACCAACATGGAGGGAATCTGGGAGCTGTCTGCAAAGGGTTCATCATAATAGGTGGTAATTCCCTCTATCATCTGAAGCATTTCCTTTGGAGTAATATATAACTCTGTATGGTCTGTTCCCAGATATTCTGCTACTTCCTTGGCATAAACAGCCTCATTATATTCTTTTTCTTCAAAGCCGATGGAAAAAGTTTTTACAGGCTTTTCACTCTTCTCCTGTGCCATGGCACTTGTCAGAGAGGAATCGTATCCTCCGCTTAAAAAGGTTCCCAAAGGAACATCTGCAATCATTCTTCTTTCCACAGATGCACTTAATCTCTTTTTTAACTCCTCCTTGGCTTCCCCGAAGCTGCCGGTAAATGTATTCTTTTCTTTCTCATAAACAGAGGCAATATCCCAGTACTTCCACTGTTTCTTCCTTCCCTTTTGAAAATGGTAAATACTTCCCGGCTCTAATTTATATACGTTTCTAAAAATAGTATCCGGTGCATTAATATATTGATGCACCAAATATTTGCTTAAAAGCTCCTGGCGAATTTCTTTACAAAATCCTGGATACTTTAGAATGGGCTTCAATTCTGAGGCAAAAGCAATTCCCTCTTTTGTTTCATAATAGTAAAGGGGTTTTTTCCCTATTCGATCACGAACTAAATATAGACTTTCATCTTCTCTGTCATATAAAGCAATGGCAAACATCCCATTAAAACGCTTAACACAGGAAATCCCCCACTTCAGATAAGCTGCCAGGATAACCTCTGTATCACAGTGGGAACGAAAGGAATAATCCTTTAGCTCTTCCCTTATTT
>JAFXGR010000046.1 GCA_017520155.1 Lachnospiraceae bacterium | reverse complement strand
TATCCTGTTCATTAACAGTAATTAAATCTCCGTTTTTTAGGCGATAGTACTTTTTCTTTCTCTGATAGCTGTTTAACAACTGTAATAAATCGTCTTCTTCCAGATCTTCACTGGAAACCTTCAGATTCATGAGATCACTTTTTATGGCTACCCCTATGGTTAATTTTGGTCTTTTCCGTATATTCATCTTACGGAAGCGTTCTGTTGTATTGACCTCTCCCAATATCATCAACCGTTCGATTCCTCCCTCAAGAAGAGAAACCAGGGTATCCTCATTTTGTTCACTTTGCAGCTCATCTTCTTCAAGATTTACTATAGGAAACAGCTTTTCTGTCTGTGTCAGCACATCTCTTTCTCTAACTAAATTCCTAAACCAGGGAAATACAATTCCCTTTTGCCTATGCTCTAACAAAGAATACTTATCTTCGTCATATTCTACATAAGTCTTACAGGAAATATGTCCGTCTTGTGCATCAAGATAAAAGGAAAATGCGGCATCCGGTGGAATCAGCTCCTCAATAACTTCCCGATCATATTGTTTAATGAATACATTTTCCTTTAACATAGGCAACACATGATGATAAAATTCCGATAAGCTTCTTCTTCCTACCTCAAAGAAAATTCTTCCTCCATCTTCCACCTCAAAAAGAGGCCCCAGCACTTCCATTATCTCTTCCGGTATTCTGCAAAAGCTATCCTTTTCCCAAAAATATTTATATTTCTCCCCTTCAAAAAACTCCGGAACCTTTCCGGTTACCTGTATTCCATGAACCCTATTTCCCTTATCCAGATTCTTCGAAATGGTTAAGGTTATCCTTGGTTTTTCCTCTGTAAAAAGACAGGTCTTTTTTTCCGTTTTTCGTTTTGTTTTATCGGTATGGTCAATCTTCTTTCCTTGATAAAGTTCAAATAACTGATCTACTCTTTTTCCATATAAAGATACTCTTTGTTTAATATCCTCTCCCTGATAATAGTATCCATATTGATTCCTTAAGTATTGAGAACGTATATTTTCCTCCCGTATGATCTGACGAACAAACTCAAAGCATTGCTGTGCCTCTTCCTTTAGCCGGTGGCTTGCCAAGTCAATAGTGGTTCTTGTTCCAAAGGTTATGGTATCTTTTGATTCGTATCTGGCAATAAAGTCACCTATGTTTTTCACCACATAGACTTTGTCTACTCCTGCCTTTAGTGAAAGATAAATCTTATCTCTCTCACTTTCCAAAACCGGTTCAAGGCTAAGGTCTTTATTCTCCTCATCCAGCTGTTCCAGCTGACTTATTCCTTCTCTGCTTCTAAACCGTGATAATATGGTTGCTCCATCATAATCGGTAGAGTCTCCGGGATTATATTTTTCTAAATGCTCCTCTACCAGAAGATACATGGCCAGCTGATGTACGCAAACATTGGCAGCATATAACTGAGAATAACTATATCCATAATGGTAAGATCTACAGCCTACAACTCCGCACTGTGACTGGAGAAAATTATCTTTTGTAAACAAGCAGGAAATGGTATCGCTTATATCCTCATTCAGATACCTTGCTTTGGCATGTACCACTTTTTTTATCCCTTGAGTCGTATGACGATAGTCTACCCTTATGCTGTCTAACAGAATCTTTCCTTGCTCGATCATGTGTTTTGCTTCTTCTACTTTATAGGTTTCCAGTTCAAGGTGGTTGCTTATCTGATCCATCATAAAGTATTGGTAACTGTTTTTAACAGGGGAAAATACCGGTATTATTTTCGTTTCCCTTTTTTCTTTGTGATTTTCCGTCATTTCTGTTTGCTCAATATAATGAAGCAATGCGGTCATATGCTTACAATAAAGTCCACCTTGTGCATATAAGCAATCACATCTTGGGGTATAGATAGAGTCATCCACAATTCTTACCTGTGTATGATACACATGTGTTCCAAGAATGGTAGCCTTATAGGTATCTCCTGCTTTCGTTACTCCTTTTACCTTTCCTTTTACATAGTACTCGTATCCTCTGTCTATCATTGTCTGTGAAAAATATCGTTTCCAGTTCATCTTCCATTCCCATTATCTTGATTTTAAAAACTCATACTCCCTGATGGCCTCCTGATCATCAGGATAAATAGCCAGATAATCTTTCATTAACAGATTTGCCTGATCAAATTCTCCCAAATATTCGTAAGCCACAATCTGATTAAACTTAAGCACCTGGGTCAAGGAAGGATCTTGCAGCGCCAGTGCTTTTTCAAAATATTCCAAGGCAGAAGCAGGATCGCCGCTTTCCAACTTGCACATTCCAAGACGATTTAAGATGATAACATTTTCACTGTTTTTTGTTAAGTAATTGCTGTAGATACTGGCTGCATAATTAAAATCTCCCAGCTTTTCATAGGTCTGACCCAGAAGAAGTATGGTCTGGGGATCCTTATCGTTTTTAGAAGATTCCAAATAATTTCTGGCATTTTCATAATCCCCCATATAGTAGCTGAGACGTCCTCTGTCATACTCCGAAATCTTTTTCTCATTACTTCCCAGCGCCTGCTGAAGATAGGCTTTCCCTTCCTCTTCCATTCCCTTTTCAAAAAAGGCCTGACAGATATGAATTCTCATATCATAGTCTGTTTTATCCTTCTCCAGCGCAAGATCAAAGTCCTCCTTGGCCTTAGCCACTTCCTCTTGTTCCAGATAAGTCAGGCCGCGCAAAAAATAAGCCTCCCGCTCCTCCCTAAGTGCTAAAATAGCAGAATACACACTTTCAGCTTCCTTTATCTGCCCGTTTTTAAAGTAAGCGGTGGCCAGATAATAATTGGTATCAAAATCAAAATCATCTACAAATTCATCACTAAAACTAAGAGCATAAATAAACTGCCCAATAGCCTCTTCATACTTGGCCAATCCCAAATAAGCAATTCCTTCTCCTCTTGCAATGGTTTGCGGATCCTCCTTTGCCTCTGTAGCTTTCTGAAATAAGGACAATGCCTGCTCATACTGCAGGCCCTGAATGGCTTCAAAGGCTGATACGGTATTATCTGTTTTATGTTCAAAATTACAGCCCGCGAATAACATAGTACACAGGAAAAGACAGGCCGCCATTACATTTTTTTTCTTCAATAGTAGTTTCCCCTTTTTGTCATATTTTGACCATTTTTATCATATCAAAAGGAGAAGGTATACGCAATATAATTTCCCAATAATTCATCCTAAGGGTTACTTTATCCTTGAAACCCTAATATGAAAAGTATGCTATTCTCTCTTTCCTCTACTCTTCTCTATTATAATCGTAAGATATCACACTCTCCCCCTTATTTGCTCTATATATACTATATCCGCTTCCAAAAGCTCTTCCTTCCTCAGTCATATAATCAGAGGGAAGATATTTGGTATCAAACTTAATCTTTTCTCTTGGCACATGCAGTGTATAGATATAGGTAATCTGATGCTTTCCGCTTAAAAGAGCATATTCATAGCTGTAATTATGATTTTCCACCGCGATATAGGCAGAATAAGGATAGTTCTCTCCATCATCTCGTAAAAGCAGCTTTACTTCTCCACTCTGTGTTTTTTTCACTTCTTCTAATCGCTTTACCTCTGCCTCATATCCTTCCTTCTTATAAGTAACCTGCAAAAAAACAGAAATAGTAGGGTCAAATAAGGTATCCTTATAGTAGTAATCAAAGGTACTATCCACTATCTCTTCCCCTAAAGTTTTAGGAAATACAAAAAAACCGGTACGCATATTCTGTTCTTTTGTTAAAATTTCAGGATAATCTGCAATATCTTTACTTCTTTTTGCCCAGCCTCCGTTTATAACAAGAGCTGCAAATAAAAATAAAAGTGTGCTCAGTGTCACTGTCAATATGGCTAATGTTCCTACCAAAAACCTAAATATTTTACGGTAGCTTCTAAGAAGCTTTAAAAAGCCTCTATCTTTTTCTTCTTGTTTTTTCCTAATTATTTCCTCTTTCTCCTGCTCTTTTTTACAATATCTTTCGTAACCCTTTCTACAGTTTTCGCATTCCTTGAAATGAACCTTTAAAATCTTTGCCGCCTCTTCCCTCAGTAGTTCTTCTTTATAAAGAGGAAATAAGTCCTTAATTAATACACAGTCTTTCATTTTTACTCCTTCCTTATAAAAAGCAAATCACGATATAAATCCATGTCAACAACAATAGTAATCCATACCCTAAAAGTACTTTATTTCTCATTTTCTCCCAAACCTGCTTGATATTTTTTATCTTGCCATATCCACTAGCCTCTCCATAGGATCTTTTCATATAACTCAGCTCTTTCTTGCACTTTTCACATATTTTTATATGATCTTCAATCTGTTTTCTGCTTTCCTCCCCCGTTTGTTCCTCTAAATATAGGGGGAGTAACTCTGTGACAAGTATACATTCCATTTCTCTATTCATCCTCTTCTTTTAACTCCCTTCCTAACTGCTGTTTTGCACGATAATAGGTTACTCTCGCCCAATTCTCTGTTTTTCCACAAATCTCTCCAATTTCCCGAAAACTTAAATCTCCTGTCAAACGATAGAGAAACACTTCCTTCATGGAATTGGGTAATTTTTGGACTAAGCTGTAGATTTCTACCTTTCTCTCCTTTTTCGTAATTTGTTCTTCCGGCGAAGGAAAATCTCGTACTTTTTCTTCCTCTTTTAAGAGTGTTTCTTTTGTCTTTTTCTTTTTTTCAAGGTATTGATAGAAGGTATATTTTGCTATCTGACATAGCCATGTAGATACCTTGCTTTCTCCTTTAAAGGATTCTGAATTTTTTACTGCACGGTAAAAGGTTTCCTGTGTCAGTTCTTCTGTCAAATGGTGATTCCCATCGGTAAGTCCTAACAAAAATCCATAGACTAGCCGAAAATACTCTTCGTAATTTTCTGTTATCTTTTGCACCTGCCTCCCCCTTTCCTTCTTCTGTTATATATGTCCAAAAAGCTATTCTTTCGTTACAAGCTTTCATCAAAATTTTTTTCTATGTTCCTAAATGCAATAAGAGCCTATTTTCAGTAGGCTCTTATCCTTTTCCTTATGTAGTTACGTTCTGATTTTCCTTTTGTTCTGCTGTTATTTCCACAGGCGGCTGTACTACAACCACAGGATTGTTTGTATCTGCTGCCATCTTTCCTCCCAAGGCCCCCATAAGAAGGCTCTTAATATCAATTCCCATTCCGGCACTGATGCCTTCTGTAACCTGGGTAGTTCCGTTTACAATATCTGCCAAAAGCTTAGCACTATTTCCCTCTCCATACATGGTAATCTTATCTACTTTTCCAAGAGGCTCTGCCACATTTTTGGCAATCTGGGGAAGGGCATTCATAATCATTTCGATGACTGCTGCTTCTCCATATTTCTTCATGGCCTCAGCCTTTTTATCAATACCTTCTGCCTCTGCAAGAGCCTTTAAGCGAATGGCTTCTGCCTCTGCTTCTCCTACGGCTCGAATTCCTTCTGCTTCTTTTTGTCGCTCAATCATTTTTGCTTCTGCTTCTTTGGTACGACGGAATAATTCTGCCTCTGCTGCCTGCTGGGCTGCATAACGCTCTGCATCAGCCTTAGCACGAATCTGTGCATCCAAGGTCTGTTTAGTAACCTCAACTTCTCTTGCCTTTAACTCCGCTGTACGTTCTGCACGGGCAATATCTGCATTGGCTGAGGTAACCTCAATTGATTTACGCTGTTCCTGCTCCTTAATGGAATAAGCAGCATCGGCCTCTGCTTTTTTCACATCGGATTGCTGTTTCAATTCCGCCTGACGAATGGCCAAAGAGGTTTGCTTTTCTGCAATTTCCATTTCCGACTGTACCTTGGCATCATTGGCTTCTTTTGCTGCCTGAGCCTGTGCAATGGCAATATCTCTCTCTGCTTGAGCTTTGGCAACTGCAGCTCCCTTTTTAATCTGGGAGATATTATCAATACCAAGATCTTCAATCACATTATTTTGATCCGAGAAGGACTGTACGTTAAAGGAGATCATTTCCAATCCCATCTTTTCTAAATCCGGGATAGCATTTTCCTGTACTCTTTCTCCAAAAGCTTTACGGTCTGTTACCATTTCTTCCAAACGCATCTGACCAACAATCTCACGCATATTCCCTTCCAAAGTATCCTGTACACGACGGATGATCATATCTTCACTTTCGTTTAAGAAAAATTTTGATGCCAGAGCCATCATCTCTTGGCTTTGTCCTATCCGGATTTTTACGGTAGCATCTACCTTCACATTAATATACTCCGCATTGGGGACAAAATCCGTGGTCTTTACATCTACGGAAATCATCTTTAAAGATAGCTTATCAAGACGTTCTAACACAGGAATACGGATTCCTGCTTTTCCGATTAAAATACGAGGCTTACGAAAACCTGAGATCATGTAAGCCGTATCCGGTGGTGCCTTAACATACCCAATCAAAATAATAACAATCAGTAACACAACAGCTGCAATAACACCAATTAAAATTTCCATCTGTCTTCCCCTTTCTTTTTCTGTGTTATGGTAATTAGTTGCTGATTCAAAAGCGCTGTCTCGTATAAAATACCACTACTTTCTGCCCTTGAATTTAAACTGATTATATTAAAAATTTTAAAAGATTTAAATAATAATTTTTGCAAAATAAAACCCTTTATTTTTCTTTTACAGCAAAATAAAAAACTTCTTAATTTCGCTTTCTTACCCTTTTACCTTCGCTCTACTTCACCTATAGCTCGCATCTTTTCATACCATAACTGCAAAGTCTCTACTGTTATGGAAATTCGCTCCAGCTCTTCCTGAATCTTCATAAAATCTGTGAGCTCATCTCCTGTAATTTTTCCATCTACCGTTATCTCAATAAGACGTTCCTTTTGTCGGTTCATAGAGTTTAAGGAAGCAAGCATTTCCAATACAATTTGAGATAAATCTTTTGGCTTAATCTCCGGAACATATTGTCTTCCAATAGGACATTGATTGGCACAATAATAATTGCATAAGGTAGGCTGTCTATATTTTTCTGCCATAATCAACACCTCATCAGGGTGAGGAAGGGATCTTTCGTTTTCTATTTTTTCAATCCTCTCCGGGGAAATACTATCCAATACCTCAGCCGCTGCCTCCCTTGTAAGTTTTAATGACTCTCTGGTTTTCTGATAGATATTTTTATTTTCTTTTGTGGATGCTCTTGGCATAACTGAACTCCTTATTTCTTTATCATATTTTATATCAAATCTTTTTTATCTTACTCTAACAAAATATAATTGTTTTTGAAATTTTTCAAGCAAAATATAAAAGACCTTCGGAGATTCCCGAAAGCCTTTTATTATTTTCTCTTCTCTATTCAGTAATAATTTTACCCCTTCACAGCTCCTGCTGCCACACCCTTAATGATATGCTTTTGTCCCAGTAAGTAAACAATAATAATAGGAATGATGGTCAGCATGATACTTGCCATCATAGGTCCCATTTCTACTCTTCCGTAGCTTCCTCTGAAATATTGAATCAGCATGGGAATGGTTTTGTACTTCTTTATATCAAGAACGAGAGTAGGAAGCAGATAATCATTCCATACCCACATAGCCTCAAGTATTCCTACCGAAACCAAGGTAGGTTTTAACATAGGCATAACAATGGAGAAAAAGGTACGAATAGGATTACACCCATCAATCATGGCTGCCTCTTCAATTTCCAAAGGAATGGACTTCATAAAGCCCGTAATCATAAAGACTGCCAGGCCTGCTCCAAAGCCAAGGTAAATAACCCAGATATTCCAAGGGGTATTCAGCTTCAGCTTATCTGCCGTAGCAGACAAAGTATACATTACCATTTGAAAGGGTACTACCATGGAAAATACACAAAGATAATAGAACATGGTAGAAAACCAGCTTTTTACTCTGGCAAGATACCAGGCACTCATGGAACAAAACAGCAGTATTGCTGCCACAGAGCTGATGGTAATAAACAAGCTGTAGCCAAGACTGGATAAAAATCCCTGTGCTCCAATGGCATTTACATAGTTGGTAAGGCCATCAAAAGTTTCTGCCGTAGGCAAAGTAAAGGCTCCATCAGTGGTAATGCTGTTCTCCTGCTTAAAGGAATTAAATAAAATCATGACAACAGGAAAAATATACAATAAAGATAAGATACTAAGAATAACGGAAAAAATTCCATTTAGTGCTTTGGCTTTATTTTTCATTACTGCTGCACCTCCTTAGAATGAGTTGCTCTAAACTGAATCAGGGAAATTACAATAACCAGGATACAGAAAATTACAGCTTTTGCCTGTCCCAGTCCCTTCCACTGAGCACCTGCTCTGGCATAAAAGGTCTGGTAAATATTTAATGCCAGCATTTCTGTGGCATGAGCCGGCTCTCCGGCAGTTAATGCCAGGTTCTGATCAAAAAGCTTAAAGGAATTGGTTAAGGTTAAAAATACACAAATGGTAATAGAAGGCATTACCATAGGAAGCTTTACCTTCCATAAGGTCTGCCAGGATGTAGCTCCGTCAATGGAAGCTGCCTCCGTTAATGCTTCCGGAACATTTTGAAGCCCGGCAATATAAATAATCATCATATAACCAATCTGCTGCCAGCACATTAAAATAATCAGTCCCCAATATCCTGCCTTTGTATTTAATGCAAGTAAGGGCTGTCCTACTAAAGAGAGAATACAGTTAATCAAAATCTGCCATATATAACCTAATACAATTCCCCCAATTAAGTTTGGCATAAAAAATACAGTTCTGAATATATTTGTGCCCTTTAAATGATCTCTTGTTAAAATGAGTGCCAAGGCAAAAGCAAATACATTAATGGATAAAATTGATACAACGGAAAAAAGAGCAGTAAACCAGAAAGCATCTAAAAAGGAAGTATCTTGAAATACTTTAAGATAATTTCCCAGTCCAATGAACTTTGCATTATTTATCGTTGTAAACTGACAAAATGATAGGTATAAGCCTTGAAAAAAGGGATATACAAACCCAATAAGAAAAGCAGCAAATGTGGGTAACACAAACAGCGGCCCATATTTTCTTAATGCCTTCTCCATAAAATTCCTCCTTCTTGGTAACCCTTCGCTACCCTTTTATAAAAAAGGGCAGACATCTTTGCCTGCCCTTTTCACTTTCTATTTCTCTCTCTTATATTTCCTATTGTTTTATTACCTGAAATACTAAGGATAAATCAATTTATTAATTTGCTAAGCTGTATTCTGTAGCCCATCCGTCTACGAAGGCTGCAACAACTGCATCCCAGTTAGCATCAGTCTGATCTGCTGCATAAGCTGTTAAAGCAGATCCTACACCATTTTTCCATTCTTCACTGGGCATGGTGGTAAAGTTCCATGATACAGGTGTCTTTCCTTCTGCTGTGTAAGCAGTATCCTGTTTTACAAAAAGGTTAGGAGATTCTACTGCTGCTTTGAAAGGAATTACAAATCCCATATCGTTTGCCATAGCAGTTGTTCCTGCTTCGGAGGTAACACACCAGTTAATAAATTCCAAGGTTGCCTGAATATCAGCTTCCTCTGCCTGACTGTTTACACACCAATAATTTTCTGTTCCGGTACAAAGTCCCTGATTTGCTTCATCTCCTGCTCCGATGTAGATAGGAAGCATTACAAGATCATCGTCTGTGTAAGCACCTTCTGCAGTAAGGCTACCGTATTCCCAAGAACCATTCTGATAAAATACTGCTTTACCATCTAAGAATTCTGCTCTGGAATCATCTCCTGTTTTTGCAGATAATTCTGCAGGATCACATGTACTGTTGTTGATGTATAAATCCCACATTGCACGATAATTATCTAAATATGTACCTTTAATAGCAGGTGTGGAAGCAATTCCTTCTTCCTGATATTCAAAGTAAATAGGTAAGTTTGCTAAATGTGTTTTAAATCTCCAGTCAGAGGATCCATCCATTCCTGCTGAAGAGAATGCAGAAAATCCAAGTTCTGCAGAACGTGCTGTAATATCTTCTGCACAAGCCTTTAACGCTTCAAAGGAGTTAATATCTTCTACTTTATATCCTGCTGTTTCTAATAATGTTTTGTTGGCAATTAATCCATAAGATTCGATTACATAACCAATACCGTATACTACATCTCCTTCTTTTAATGCAAAGGATTCATTAGTTAACTGGCCGTAAACATCACTTCCTGCCAGATCATAGCAGTAATCTTTCCAGTTTGCTAAACCAACAGGTCCGTTTACCTGGAATAAAGTAGGAGCTGAGCTTTTTCCCATTTCACTCATTAATGTTGTTTCATACTGTCCGCTGGCTGCAGTTACAACAGTTACTTCTACTCCTGTTTCTGCAGTATAAGCTTCTGCCAATTTCTGCCATGCTTCATCCTGTTCAGGCTTGAAGTTAAGATAATAAACAGAACCGCCCTCTGCTGAAGCTTCTTCCTGAGGTGCTTCTTCCTGAGGTGCTTCTGTTTGTGTTGTGTCACCGCCTTCTGCAGGTGTTTCTGCGGGAGTACTAGCTCCGCAACCTGTTAAAAGAGCTGCTGACATTGCTACAGTAAGTAATGCGCTAAGAAGTTTCTTTTTCATAATTCTTTTCCTCTCTCTTTCTTTAACTAAGTAAAACGTTTTCCTTAGCGTGGTAAAAAATAATTTTCTCCTGAAATAAATTTTATTCCATTTCGAGAAAACGTTTTCGTTGTTAGCTGTATCATATCACTTTTTTTATAAAGATTCAATAGGATTTTGCATTTTTTCTAAAAAAATTACTATTTTTTCACTTTTTTCTGTGAGAACCTCCAAATTATATATCCTATTTCACTTCCCACCATATTTAAAAGAATATCATCTACATCAAAAGCACCAAAGGCACTAAATAACTGAAATAATTCAATAAATATTACGAAAAGAAAGGAAAGAAACAGTGAGGTAATCAAAGTATTTTTCTTCCTCATACAAACAGGAAGAAAAATTCCCAAGGGAATAAAGGCCAGTACATTTCCCCACAGATTTGCCATTCCATTCCAAAAGGGAAAATGGTGAAAGTAGCGAATATACATTTTTATACTTTTTCCCAAGGTAAAATTAGCGGTGGAAAGGCCTTCCAAAATTACTTCTTTGCTCCATCCCGAGGCAATCTCTCTTAATTGATCCATAGGATATTTAAAAATTACAAATCGTATTATCAAGACAAGATATAGGATAAATGCCAGTTTCCAAATTCTTTCTTTTCTTTTATTTTGTTCCATTCATTTTCCAATTCCTTTTTAATCATAATAAACCTTCATCAGAGCCAGCCCTTTTGCAGGAGCCAAAAATCCGGCATTTTCTCTGTTTTTTTCTTCCAGTACCCAGGGAATACTTTCTGCCTCTCGTTTATGTAATCCTACCTCCAGTATAGTTCCCATAAGAATTCTTACCATATGATATAAAAAGCCGTCACCAAAAAAAGTGAAGATAAGCTCTTCCTCTTTTTCCTCCATTTTTATCTCATATATAGTTCTTATGGTAGATTTTTTTGTATTTTTCTTTGAGGTAAAAGATTTAAAATCATGGGTTCCCTCTAACAAGGAGATTGCTTTTTTCATGGCCTCTTTATCCAGTACTTCTTCCACTTGATATACATATTTTCTGTCAAAAATATGAGGAACAGAAGAATTCAGTACACGGTATCTGTAAACCTTTCCTGTGGCATTTAATCTGGCGTGAAATCGTTCTCCTGCCTGAACAAGAGAAATTACCCCAATATCTTCCGGCAGATACTCATTCATATAGTCCATAATTTCCTGATTGTTTTTTTCTGTTTCCAATACAAAGCTAATTACCTGACCATAGGCGTGTACTCCTGCATCTGTCCGTCCGCTGGAATGAACCTCTACCGGCTTTTTCTCCAGCTTTGACAGTAAGCTTTCCAGCTTTCCCTGAATGGTATTGTCTGTAGAGGTCTGTTTTTGCCATCCCTGATATCTGGTTCCCTCATATTGTAAAATTGCTCTATAATTCTTTCTCATTCTCTTCTCCCAGAATCTCTTGTCTTTCCTCTTTTGTAAAGGTGCGGAATTGTTGAAATCCCTGCCACAGGATTTTAATACTCATTTTACTGCTATCAAAAAATCCTGCTTCATTCATTGCCATAGTCAAAATCCCTATGGGAACAGCAAAGATCATTCCTGCCACTCCTGCCAGCCTATAGCCTACATAAAGCAAAATTAAGGTAGGAAGAGCCGGCATTCCCATAGACTCCCCTATCATTTTTGGCTGAATAATCTGGCGAACAAGCTGGCTGATTCCCCAAATTACTATTATTCCTAAGGAAAAAATATAGTTTCCCGTTAGCAACTTAAATACCGCCCAAGGTACCAAGATTGTACCTGTTCCAAAAATAGGAAGTAAATCCAAAAAGGCAATGGGAATGGCAATCAAATAACCATATCTTACCTTTAACAGCAAAAAACCTGCAACCAAAATAAGATATATCCAGATTTCAATCTTAAACTGAGCCTTAATATAGCCCACCAAAACATCTAAAGTTGTCTGCTTTAACAAACAACATTTTTCAATCCAGGATTTGGGAATCAGCCTTTTTACCACCCCCTCTACCTGCTGTTTTTGTGCCACAAAAAAATAGGAAGACAAAAGACACATAATCACGGAAATCACTATATTAGGAATTTTTTGTGCAAAATTACTTACTGCTCCTGCCGTAGGTACACTAAGCTGCCCCACAAGAGTTCCCATTTCTTTTCCCAAACTCTCTCCTAATTCTTCCACCTTGGTTATCATTTCTTTCGGAAAATGTTCAATAACACTCTCCCACTTTGCCGTGATCAAAAGAGCTTCACTTTCTGCATTTTTCCACATTTGGGGCATAAGCTGCAACAGCCCCTCTATCTCCCCGGCAAGTTTTACCAAGGCCAGATAAAGCAAAAGACAGATTACGGAAATCACCAAAATAATAACAAGGGCTGAACCTGCCTTTCTTTGAATTTTCAGCTTTTCTTCAAAAAAACGTACCGAGGGATTGGCTAAAATCGCCAGAAACCACCCAATAATAAAGGGCATAAAAAGAAGAAGTAGCCTGGGAAGTACATAAATTCCCAAAAGAACCAGTGCAGCCATTACACCAAGATTTACCCATGCTTTTGTATACTTCATCTTTTTTCCCCTTTCCTAAATCACTCTGTGTTTATTCCTTTTCCTTGGAATTAATCTTATTTTCTTTTTCCAGATAGCTGTCCAACAGCCGGTATATTTCCTCTTTTCCCTGTTTCGTCTGGGCTGAAAAGGGAATAATGATAGTTCCCTCTACCACCTGCAGTCCTGTACGAATCATTTTTAAATGCTTTTGTACCTGACTTCTATTTACCTTATCCAGCTTAGTTGTAATTATTACAGGTTCATATCCTTGTTCTAAAATCCAACGATACATTTGCTTATCATTGGCTCCCGGTTCATGACGAATATCAATTAAAAGAAATACCAATCGTAGTTTTTTTGATTTATGGAGATAGTGCTCAATCATTTTTCCCCACTTTTCCTTTTCTGATACACTTACCTTGGCATAGCCATAGCCGGGTAAATCCACAAAATATAATTCATTATTAATATTGTAAAAGTTTATGGTCTGTGTTTTTCCCGGCTGAGCACTGGTTCTTGCCAAAGATTTCCGATTCATCAGAGCATTTATTAAGGAGGATTTTCCTACGTTACTTTTTCCTGCAAAGGCAACTTCTATATGTTCATTTTCCGGTAAAACACTGGTAATACCACATACTGTTTCCAAGCTTACATTTTTTATTACCATTTATTTTCCCTCTTCTTTTACAAAGGCAATTTCCACTACCTGCTTCATATGCTCTACAAAGCAAATCTTCAATCCTGTTTTAATTTCTTTGGAAATTTCCTCCACATCTTTTCTATTTTCTTCCGGGACAATTACAGTTTTTACTCCGGCTACCTTGGCTGCAAGAATTTTTTCCTTTAACCCGCCGATGGGAAGCACTCTTCCCCGCAGTGTAACTTCTCCTGTCATTGCCACATCTGCTCTTACCGGTGTTTCGGTAATGGCAGACAAAATTGCGGTAGCCATGGTAATTCCCGCAGAAGGACCATCCTTAGGCACTGCTCCCTCAGGAATATGAATATGAAAATCATTCTCTTTAAAAACTTTAGCATCCAACCGGTATTCTTCACTGATGCTTCTTACATAGCTTACTGCAGTCCGGGCAGATTCCTTCATTACCTCTCCCAGTTGTCCGGTAAGTTCAATTTCTCCCTTCCCGGGCATTTTATTTACCTCAATCTGAAGAGTGTCTCCTCCCACGCTGGTCCAGGCCAGACCTCGTACAATTCCCACTTCATCCCTTGTGTTAATTCTGTCTAAAGTATATTTTTTCTTTCCCAGATATTTTTCCAGATTGCCGCTTCCGATACGAATCTTTTGTTCCTTCTTTAGTAATTCTCTGGCTGCCTTTCGACATACTGTTCCAATAATTCTTTCTAAAGTTCTTACTCCGGCTTCTCTTGTATAATACTGAATAATCTCTTTAAGAGCCGTATCACTGAAGGAAAGCTGTTCTTTTTTTATTCCGTTAGCCTTTAACTGCTTTTGCACCAAATGCTTTTTGGCAATATGAAATTTTTCATTGGAAGTATAGCTGGTTACTTCAATTACTTCCATTCGGTCTAGCAGCGGTCTGGGAATGGTATTGGTAGAATTTGCGGTACAAATAAAGAATACCTGTGAGAGATCCACGGGAATTTCCACATAATGGTCTCTAAAATGACTGTTTTGTTCGCTGTCCAGTACCTCAAGCAGTGCAGAAAAGGTATCTCCCTTATAATCATTGCTTACTTTATCAATTTCATCTAAAAGCATCAATGGATTTTTCACTCCTGCCTGTCTAAGACCATGAACAATTCTTCCCGGCATAGCTCCTACATAAGTTCTTCTGTGTCCTCGTATTTCAGCTTCATCTCTCACACCACCCAGACAGATCCTTACATATTTCTTATTTAAAGCCTCTGCCACACTTTTGGCAATGGAAGTTTTTCCTGTTCCCGGAGGACCTACAAGACAAAGAATCGAAGAATTCCCTCTCCCCAGCAATGCTCTTACTGCCAAAAATTCCAGGATTCTTTCCTTTACTTGCTCCAAACCATAGTGATCCTGATTTAACTGATTTTCCGCCTCATCCATATCCAGATTATCTTTGCTTACCTTATCCCATGGTAAATCCAGCAGAGTTTCAATTACTCCCCGTTCTACAGCATACTCTGAGCTGTGAGAAGATAATTTTTTGAAACGATTAATTTCCTTTAAAATTTTATCCTTTACTTCCTTGGAGGCCTTAAGTTTCCCCAGAGAAGCTTCAAACTGTTCCACCTCAGAGGTTTCAGAGTCCTCCCCCAGCTCCTTTCGAATATATTTTAACTGCTCTCTAAGTAAAAATTCCTTCTGGTTTTCCTCAACCTTTCCCTTAACTACCTCGGATAATTTATTTTTTAATTTCCCTACTTCAATTTCCTTGGATAGAATCTGGATCATAGTCTCATAACGCTCTTCCATTTTCACACTTTCTAAAACAGCCTGCTTCTTATCATAGGAAAGAGGCATATTGATCACTAATTCATCCAGTAAGCGGGGAAGATGATTTCCTCTTTCCAAGTGGGCAGAAAGACCTTTTCCAATCTTGGGATACAAAAGGCTGTACTGGGCAACCATATCCTTAATCTGGCGAAGCATAGCCTCCTCTTCAATAGACATTTCCTGTCCACTGTCACGGAAGATTGCTTCCTCCAAAACCTCCACCTGAGCCTGCAAAAATTCATCCTCAGGCAGATTTACACTAATACTTTCCAGCTCTTTTAACCTTCCTCTTGTTATTCCTTCCACCAAAACACGAACTAAGCCTCCGGGAAGCTTACTTACCTGCTTAATCACCGCAACAGTTCCTATTTGGTATAATTCCTCCTTTACAGGCTCCTCTACCGAGGTATCCTTTTGAGTAATCACAAAAATTTTTTGTTCCTGCATCATCGCCTGTTCCACTGCAATAATGGATTTTTGGCGACTAAGATCAAAATGTATAATCATATGGGGAAAAATAGTAAGTCCTCGCAAAGCAACTGCCGGCATTACCTCCCACATCTTTATTTCTTCTTTTTCCATTGTATTTCCTTTCTAAGAATAACAATAGGGCTGTTTTTTAACAGCCCTACTTTTTCTCTATTGTTGTAAAGTAACCATTATCCCCTACCATGAAAAGCCAATTACCGGCTAAAGGTTACGGGCCTCCAACCTTAATATCGCAGTACAATTGGCTGGCTGTTTCCCTCCACTGCTTCCTTAGTAATCTTACACTCCCGGATAGTTTCATCAGAAGGAATCTCGTACATTACATCCATCATTACATTTTCCATAATAGAACGAAGTCCTCTGGCTCCTGTTTTTCTTTCCACAGCCATTTCCGCAATAGTATCAATAGCCTCCTGATCAAAGCTTAAGGCTACATCATCATAGGAAAACAGCTTACGGTACTGCTTAACCAATGCATTTTTGGGCTCTGTTAAAATCCGAACCAAGGCTTCCTTATCCAGACCTTCCAAGGCAACATTAATGGGAACACGTCCGATAAATTCCGGAATTAATCCAAACTTCACTAAATCATGAGGAGTAACTGCCTTTAACAGTTCTCCGATTTCCTTAGTATTTTTAGATGCTACCTCAGTATTAAATCCTATGGATTTACGATCTAATCTGGCTTCAATAATTTTTTCCAAGCCATCAAATGCACCGCCGCAAATAAATAAAATATTAGAGGTATCAATTTGAATCAATTCCTGATGAGGATGCTTTCTTCCTCCCTGAGGGGGTACACTGGCTACGGTTCCTTCAATAATTTTTAACAATGCCTGCTGCACACCTTCTCCGGATACATCTCTCGTTATAGAAACATTCTCACTTTTTTTCGTAATCTTATCGATTTCATCGATATAGATAATTCCTTTTTGGGCTCTTTCTATATTA
>JAFXGR010000045.1 GCA_017520155.1 Lachnospiraceae bacterium | reverse complement strand
GGGTAACTGATAGGGATACCGGAGTAGGGTATCTATATCATCATAACAAAGACAGGAGTAATCTTGATACCATAGGAACTAAGGTGACCATTAAGGTTACGGTTGTGGAGGAATCAGAATAGTATAATATAGGTTATATTAGCTTACTAAGCCAGAATAAATATGGAAAAGTCCTGATCTTATTGGTCAGGACTTTTTAGATAAAATATAAAATTATTACTAAAATAAAACTTGAAAAATAAAATAGATTGAAAATTATAAGTATTAATGATAAAATTTCAGTGTATTATATTTTAGGAGGGTATAGGGTATATATGAAAGGAATAGGAAAACGTTGGAAACAAATACTTTCCCTATTGCTCATCGCAGCTATGCTGGCAGGAAATCTTCCTGTTAATAGTATTTCTGCTTATGCAATGGAAGCGGAAAGCAGTCAGGAAATGAGTACACAGGACGTGGAGCTCATATCCGATGAACAGCTTCAAGGGGAGGATATAGGTCAAGAGGCTGTGGAAGAAGCACAAGAGGAAGAAGAGAGTAGTGAAGAAATTCTTCGAGAGAATTCTCAAGAAGAATTATCCTCACAGGTAACAGAGGAAAACGTCCAAAAAGAGGACATTCCTGAAGAAGGTACACAGGAAGATATTCAAAAGGAAATAAGTACTCCTGAATCTTCAGAAGAAGCTTTGGTTCAAGAACAGGAAAGCATTGTGAATGAAGAGGAAAGTAAAGTACAGGAAGATGGCTTACAGGAAGAGCAGCTAAAGAAGACAGAGCTTCCACAGGAACAACTGTTAAGTGAAGATTATCCCAACTTTTATATTCATGATGATCCGGCACTTTTTTCCGTTCAAATTGAAAGTCCGGAAGTAACAGAACAGGAATTGATTACAGAATTAGCGAAATATTCCGGGCAGTATCCCAGTGTTATTATAGATCTTCCCACAGAAAAGGTGGAATTTTCTAAGGAGCTTTGGAATGCTGTAGTAGCAAAGGTTGCTGAGGGAGGCAGGATATCTGTTGATTCCTTTGTTGGAGCCGTTGGTATTCACTGGATGATTAAGAAGCCGGCCCAGGTGCAGCAGAAGGTTGCCTTGAGCGTAAGGTATCAGATGAAAAATGCCGGAGAAGGAATGGAGATATCCTTGGAAAATAGCTCCTTGCCTGCCGGAGAGCTTTCCTTGGAAATGGAAACCGCAGATGCCGGTGTAGTAAATAACGCTGTTACGGCCTTTGGGTCAGGTGGGATAATCAAAATTTTTCACCAGGATAGCACATCCATATCAAATAAAGCCAGTAAATTTCAGATTAAGGAATTAAGTGGTCAGGAAGGTAATTATATTACCTTTGATTTGCAGGGATTGGAAAATTCTAATCCTCAGACTACATACTCAGTAAAGCGAGTATCTTATGGGATTTCAGAGATAGAGGAAAGCCTGGCCATTATTCAGGTTGAGGACGCTAAAAAACCGTTGACCAAGGAAGAATTATTGCAGGCCATTAATTCTGTTGGAGGAAGAAAATACAATAGCATTACTATTAGTATGGAAAAGCTTGGCGGTGAAATGGCCTATGCAGAAATTACGAACCGACTTGTAACCATGCTGAATCCGGCTCAATCTAATCAAACCAGAATAATCAGCTATGAAATAAAGGATAGAAAAAATGAGCTTAACTATCAGTGGACCATAACCAATCCTACAGGAAAGGAAACAGCAGATCAGTCGTTGAGTGCCAATATATTCATGAATGATCAAAAGCAGCTGAGCCTGCAGGCTTCACCAGTATCTATGGGGGGAAAAGGCTGTGTTTTGCGGTTTTATGTTAAATTAAATTGTGAATTTGCAGAATTACTAAGCCTGATGACTCAGGAAACGGGAAAAGAATTAACATTTAAAGACAGCAGTATGACCTGTCAATATTCTTTTGCTCCTACCTTCGCCCATGTATTAGAATTTTCTGATGCAGCACTTTTGGAATCCGGAAAAGTTTACGTTGTTCAGGGCGAGGAATATGCAGGTATCGTTTTTGATACAGAGGATGGAGGAAAGGGCCTTGGCATATATGAGAAGGATGCCAGCGCATTTGGAAACAGCTTTAATGATGAGGCTATCTATTCTATCTTAGAGAATTATGGAAATAACAAAGAGAAATTTAATGCAATTGAAATTTGTTATAACAGTAAGAATCCCACTTCCATATCAAAAAATGTATGGAATAAGGCTGTAGAATTATTAGAGGGAAATGAAAGAACACTG
>JAFXGR010000001.1 GCA_017520155.1 Lachnospiraceae bacterium | reverse complement strand
TTCCACACCCTGAGTTAAACTAATCCAGAAACGTGTCATACGATAATCTGTAATAGGTAGTTTATCTCCACCATTTTTAATCACACTATTGAAGAATGGAATTACAGAACCACGGCTACCTGCTACATTACCATAACGAACAATAGAAAAGTTAATGTCTTTTTCCCCTGCATAGGCATTGGCTGCAATAAACAGCTTGTCAGATACCAGTTTTGTTCCTCCATAAAGATTTACGGGATTAACTGCCTTATCTGTAGAAAGAGCCACTACTTTCTTTACCGTATCACTGTCTAAGGCTGCTTCGATCACATTCTGTGCACCTTCAATATTTGTTTTAATCGCTTCATTAGGATTATATTCACAAGCAGGAACCTGTTTCATGGCAGCTGCATGAATAACATAATCCACTCCCACAAATGCCCTTTTCATTCTGGCTAAATCTCTTACATCTCCAATAAAGAAGCGAAGCTTGTCTGCATACTCCTTAAATTCATTGGCCATCATCCACTGCTTGAACTCATCTCGGGAATAAATGATAATCTTTTTGGGTTGATAATTTTTTAATACATATTTTGTAAAGCATTTTCCAAAGGAGCCTGTTCCTCCTGTTACCAATATGGTCTTATTATTTAACATAACTGCCTCTCTTCTCTCTGAATTTCTTTTTATAAAATTTATGAAAACAAATCATTCTTCCTCTTACCTATTGAAAATAGTCCTTAATTTATTTTCTCAAAATATTTTTTTCAGTATACCATATGCTTTATCTTTATGCAAATAGGATAGTCTTACATTTCCCTACCCTTATCAATAATTATGTAATTTTTAAATTTTCTCTTCACGCCAGTCAATAATAGATCGGCGTTACTGTGAAAAGCAATATAATTATTACTTTCCATTCCTTATTCCTATATCAATTAACTGCTACTAAACATGCAGCAAAAGAATTTATCCCGGCAGATATTTTTATAGCCTGCCGGGATAAATTGATCCTTATTAATTTGTTATCAATAATTCACATGTAATATCTTTAAAATTTGATTGACTGGTTACATAGGTTAAACGAAGTACAATTGTAGCTGATCCCATATCCTGTCTGGGCTGCAGCTCTCTTTGTATATGAACAAGGTATTCGTTACCTTGAAGTACTTCATTTGCCAACGCAACAATTGCTTCTTGTTTTTTTGCTTTTCCCTCACCTAAATCCTGATTGTTTAAGGTTAAAGCTTCAATCTTTTCCTGTACAGCTGTTACTGCTTCCTCCACGGTCAACAATTTAGGAATCGTAAAATCATAGGGTATTTCTAATGCTGTAGTTTCCCCCTCTTTTAAACTGATTAGGCGGAAGCTGCCTTTAATACTACCCGACTGTGTCATTGTTGCTGCCTTATATTCTACAGTTTTTGTATAAAGACGCAAATGTGGATATTCAGAAAGCTTAATTCCGCTTCGAATGGAGGTCAAAATACTTCCAATTCGTGTCTCATTGGTAATTTTCTTAAGCTCCCATTCCCGTAGTTTTTCATAAACACCGGCTTCCAGTTCCCCGGGGGATGTATAAATTTTTTCTACCGGTAAGGTAACCGTAATTCTTCTTTGGGTTTGAGAAGGAGCGTCTGTCAGTAAAATAGTATATACAACCTGTCCATCCTTTATTTTCGTTGGCGGCTGAGCATTTCCGGAAATTGTATAGATAATATCTCCTTCCTTCCCTAAAATCCTATCAATCTGTTCTTTCACCACTGTTTTATTATTCTCCACCAGGGATT
>JAFXGR010000044.1 GCA_017520155.1 Lachnospiraceae bacterium | reverse complement strand
GCTTTATCCTTACCCAGAAAAAGCTTTTGGAAGAAATGAAATTTCGCTGGCCAAAGGAGGAAGGAGAGTTGAAACAGATTTCCTCAACACAGGTGCAATGGCTGTTGCAGGGGCTGGAAATTACCCCAAAATATGCCCATACAATGATGAAAAAAGAAGGAAAAAACCATTGCTTTTAACGACTGTCGTTTTCCCCATAAAAGTGCCGAAAATCCTAATCTTTTCGGCACTTTTACCTTCTCCTTTTTTCCTTATTTTGCGCAAAAATATGGTATACTTCTCTTAAGAAAAAACGAGGGAAAAAGGCATGGATTTACTAAGAGAATTGGAACAGTTGCGAAGACGATTAGAAGAAAAAGAAGCAATGATTACGGCACAAAAGGAAATCATTTCTAAGCAGGAAGAGCAAATCAAAAAACAGCAAATTCAAATAGAAAATATGGTACAGGCTTTGCTTCATGCTCGAAAGAAGATCTTTGGAGCTTCTTCAGAAAAGACCCAGATGGAAGGTCAGATGCATCTGTTTATGACAGAGCAGGAACTGGCGGTGGAACTGTTAAAGCAACAGAAAGAGGTTTCGGTAAAGGCTCATAAGAAAACTCCTCGAAAACCCGGAGTCCGGGAAGAAATGCTTTCCGGCTTAAAAAAAGAAGTGGTAGAGTATCTCCTTCCTGAGGAGGAAGTCTGCCCAAAATGTAAAAGTTCTCTTAACGTCATCGGTAAAGAAGTGATCCGTACTGAGGTAGAGTTTGTTCCGGCAAAGCTTTTGGTAAAGCAGATTGTTCGTCAGGTAGCCAAATGTAGTTGTTGTGGTCAAAAAGATAGTGAACAGAAAACCCCAACCTTTGTCAAGGCACAGATTCCAAAGTCACCCTTGCCTCATTCTTTTTCCACCCCTTCTCTGATTGGCCAGGTATTACATCAGAAATTTTCCTTGGGGTTGCCTTTTGAACGTCAGGAAAAGGACTGGTATCGTTAGGGACTGGTATTATCCAGGGCGGATATGGCTTACTGGACCATCCGTTGCAGTGAGGAGTGGTTTCTTCCCCTTTATGAAAGAATCCATGAAAAGCTACTGACCTCCTGTGCCCTCCTGCATATGGATGAAACCCGGATCCAGTGTAATAAGGAGCCGGGGCGTAAAGCCGGTACGGATTCCTTTATGTGGGTCATGCGTAGTGGTGCCCAGGAAGAAGTACAGGGAGCCTTTTTCCACTACTCGCCCCACCGGAATCGAAAGGAGGCCCAAAGCCTTCTTGGTGACTACAAAGGTTATCTGGTAACGGATGCTTATGTAGTCTATGAGAATGCCGGGAACTATCTCCACTGCCTGTGCTTCGCCCATTGCCGCCGGTATTTTATGGAGGCAATTCCTTTGGATAATAAAGGAAAGGAAATTCCCGGATCCAAAGGAGCGAAAGGAAGGGAATATATCAACCTTCTGTTTGCGGTGGAAGAAAAAATAAAAGAGTTATCTTTTGAAGAAAAGAAAGAAAAGCGTCTGGAGGCATCAAAACCGATCCTGGAGGCCTTTTGGTCGTGGGTAGAAGAAACAGCAGCTCTTCCTACTACTAATGAGAAGCTGACCAAAGCTCTTACCTATGCTTCAAATCAGCGTAAAGGATTGGAAATGTTTCTTACCGATGGAAGAATCCCTATTTCCAATAATCTGTGCGAAGCCAACATCAAACCTTTTGCCACGGCCAGACGAGCCTGGCTGTTTGCCGATAGTCAGAAAGGTGCCAAAGCTACCGCTATATTATATACTTTAGTGGAAAGTGCCAAAGCGAACAACTTAGACACCTATGAATATTTGAAATATTTATTGGAAGAAATGCCAAATAACCATCATTTAGAACATCCTGAGATTATAGATTGCTACCTGCCTTGGTCAGAAGAGCTGCCAGAGAAATGCAGGTTAAACATAGAAAAGAAAAAACAGTTCAAAAATTAAGTAACGTCCTGTATAGAGTACCACGAAAAAGGTATTCTGCACAGGACGCCTTTTTTTGAAGCGCTTACAGAAAAGCATTGCGCATGTAACGGAAGTTGAAATGTTTTACAGTACGCCAGAAACCATCATCGGATAATCCGCCTTCTGAAATAAGACAATGAATATGAGGATTCCATTCTAAAGGACGTCCAAAAGTGTGAAGGACGCAGATAAAACCAGGAGTGAAGTTTTTTGATTTATTTATCTTATGAAACATTCTAAGAACAACACTTTGAACTGCATGAAAAAGACAATTTAGTAAAGAACGGTCTTTTAAGAAAAAAGGACGCAGTTCTTCATCGATGGTAAAGACGCAATGTCTGTGAGAACAGGAAATAAGCTTAAAGGACATAGAGGAAGAACGTTGTTTGGAATACTTCACACCGCAGGTGGGACAAAATCTGGAATGGCAACGAAAAGGTACAAATTTAAAATGGCCGCACTTGGAGCAGGCGTACATGGCACCGCCATAAGAAGGGTCGCCACAGTGAATCATCTTAGAGATGTTTTCCATTTCAACATCTCTGGGATGCAAAGTATATTGAATGATTTCGTAGTTGTCTTTAAAAATTTGCTGCAGAATATTCATATATTAATTATCGAAAGAATGGAACAAAAAAATAACCCACCCCTCAAGAATGAGGGGCAGGGGAGTTGATGTGTCGAAGACACTTTTTTGTGTCGTGTGTCCAGCGAAGCTGGACCACACTTGCCGGTGTAAGTCCGGTCACGGTAATTGCCAGTGAGCCGTGTAGCTAAACTCGGTGCGTTGTAGAAATACAGGGTACTAAGCGAGTGGATAAAGTAACCTCGACAAGAGGAG
>JAFXGR010000005.1 GCA_017520155.1 Lachnospiraceae bacterium | reverse complement strand
TCTATTATAATTGAACGGAAAGGTGATTTGTGCTATAAGCACTTATTACCCACCCGCATAGCAGGTGGTTCTCCGTTTCGCACGTCTCCATTTCTCTGGTGAGAAACTCCGACGAACTCAACTGGCTAAAGCCAATAAAAGAAGAGGTAACCTGCGCTAATAGGTTACCTCTTTTTATCTTTCTTAAAATTTTATACCTTAAATACAGAAACATCCTCATTTAATTTTGCTGCAATTTGTGCACATTTATTTACCTGATTTGCTACTTCTGCAAAATTATTTTTAATTTCCACCGCACTGGAGGCAATTTCTGAAGTTCCTCTTGCCCCGTCATCTGCTGCCTGATTAATACCCTCCATAGCGTTTAACACACTTTCTGCAGAAGCCAAAAGTTCCTCTGAAGCTGCACTGAAATCAGAAATCAGACTGTCAATTTCTGTAGCATCCACATTGTAATCTCCGGCTACTCCTTCAAACAGGTCATAGCTCTTCATCACATCCTCACCCACATATTCCAGTAAGGTCTTGGAATCTGCAGCCAAACGTTCCACTGCAGACATTACCTGTTCCGTAATTTCCATAATCTGTGTTACCGTATCTCTGGACTGATTAGCCAAATTACCAATCTCTGTTGCTACCACAGCAAAGCCTCTTCCTGCTTCTCCCGCTCTGGCAGCTTCAATAGAAGCGTTTAGAGCCAAAAGATTGGTTTGACTGGTAATTTCCATAACTGCGTCAGAAAGAACACCGATTTGCTGTACAATCTTGGACTCTTCCAGTGCCTTGGTAAGACTGGCACTCATTTCCTTATGCACACGGTTCATCTTATTTCTTTGTTCAATGGCTGTTTCTTTTGCCTCAGAAGCTCTTGTGTGTATATCAGAAGCCTGTTTTGCTCCATCCTGAGAACGATTAGCCACATTCTTAGCTGCATCTTCAATTTCCTGTGACATATTTGCCACGGTAGCAGCTACGGAAGAAGTTTCTTCCATGGAAGCTGCCAATTCCTGCGTAGTAGAAGAAACGGTATCAATATCTCCTCCTAAATCAGAAATATTTTTCTCCACATGGTCTACAATCGCATGTAAATTTTTGCTTTCCTCTACAATCTGAACTACCAGCCGTCCGATATTGGCCTTCATCTTCTCTAAATCTACTCCTAATTTTCCAAAATCATCTCTACGATTTTTTAAGCGTTTAGGAAGATCCTGGGTAAAATCTCCTTCTGCAATATGATCAATATAGCCAAAAGTCTGTTTAATATTTTTGCTAAGATCTGAAGCAATATAAATAGCAATACCAATAACAAATAAAATTACAATGGCATCCATAATTATCAAAGTACGAATCTCTGCTGCCAGGGAAGCCTCTGCCTCTTCTCGTACCTCAGCAATAGCTACATCAATATAATCAATGTAATTTCCTGTTCCCACTACCCAGCCAAAGGGCTCAAAGGAGGCAGAATATGCTCTTTTGGGAGAGGCTACAGTTTCTCCGCTTTTGGGGAACCAGTATTCAGAATAGCCTCCGCCGTCTTTCATTCCGTTTTCTAAAATCAGCTCCATATAGGCAGTTCCGTTTTCATCCTTAGCCCCTATACGGTTGGTTCCTTCTGTATCATTTCCCAACAATACCACATTAGTTCCGTCATAAGTATCTGCCCAAAAATAACCGCTGCGGTCATCTCCGTAACGAAGTTCACGCAATAAATCTGCTGCTAACTTCTGTCCTTCAGCCTTAGAATACTTTCCTTCTTCAATCATTTCATTTATTTTCTGCAGCATGGATATTGCATTCTGGACCTGTTCTTTGATATTCTTGTCATAGTCCTTATTAATAACTTCTTCTTGGCTTAAGATCATTTCCTCTGTGGTTTCCTTAAGCTCCATAATTACCACTGCACTGATTCCCATAAGTCCCACTAAAACCAACAGAATCAGAATGGTCATTTTCAATGAAACACCGATATTTTTCATCTCTTATCCCCCCCCCGTATCTCGTAAACTTACGGCTGCTTTCTTTTCAGCCCTATGAATCTCTCCATGGCTGACTTCATGGTACCATGAAGACAAACACCCTATAACACCAGTATACATTTTTTGAAAAAAAAGTCTATTATTTTCTGTAAAATACTCTTTTTTTACAAAATAGTTCCTTTTTTCTTTTTCCTAAAGCCAATAAGTAAATAATTAACCCTGAACATAAAAGATAGTAAACAAAATTAATCTATTACTTTCCTGCATTGCTGGCCACAATTTTAATCTTACTCCATAAATTGCTGATTATTTTTTTTGTTTCTTCATCGTAATGGAAGGATTCATCCATCTCATACCCTGCTCTTGGCAGGTAAGCATTAATTCCTTCGTAAGTTCCTCCTTCAGAGAACAGTTCTTCCATAACCTCCTCATTGGGAGAGGTATAGCCTACAAAATCAGAATTATCATAGGCTGCTTCATAGGAGCAAAGATAATTCATAAATTCATGAGCTAAATCGGGATTATCTGCATTCTTAGGAATAACCATGGCATCACACCACAAGTTTGTACCTTCCAGA
The DNA here is from genome assembly GCA_017520155.1 of Lachnospiraceae bacterium. GTDB lineage: Bacteria > Bacillota > Clostridia > Lachnospirales > Lachnospiraceae > SFDP01. The sequence continues at coordinate 15,125 of JAFXGR010000005.1, read as the reverse complement.
GGTTCAAAGTAGCCCATTTCTTCATTTTCACTCATAATATAAGCCCCGTCACCGGAATATACAATTCCCAATGCCTTTCTGGCCTGTGCCATATTATCAATAATCTCATCGGTGACAATTTCCGCATCCATGGTGCTTACACATCTCTCCAGCCACTGATATGCCTCCTTAAGCTGTTCTTCCTCTTTGGTATTCATGGAATACCCCAAAGCCTTCAGGGCAATCATAAAGGAATCCCGTTCTGAATCATAAAGGTAAATATCTGACTTATATTTAGGATCAAGGAAGATATTATATCCCTTTTCCTGCAGTTCCTCCTCAGTTACCTTACCAGTATCATATACAATCCCCACACTTCCCCAAAAATAAGGAACAGAATATTCATTCTCCGGATCATAGGGAAGGTACAGCGCCTCCTTTACTAAAAGATCGCTATTGGTAATCTTTTCCCGATCCAGTTTTTGAATTAATTTTTCCTGAATCAGACGTTCAATCATATAATCACTGGGCACCAGAATATCATAAGTTTCCCCGTTAGCCACCTTAATATACATTTGTTCATTGGAATCAAAATATTCTGTAATTACTCTTGCTCCCGTAAGCTCTTCAAAATCCGGTATTACATTTTCTCCCATATATTCTCCCGGACAATAAATTCTAAGTACCTGTCCCTGAAAGGGCTTTTCCTCCAAACGTTCTTTTCCTCTCACTGCCAAAACAGCAATTACCGCCACACCCAAAAGGGCTCCTGTACGCAAAAACAGTTTTCTTCTTTTTCTTCCCTTTTCACTGTAGTTTTCCAGCAACAAGGGAATTAAATTAATCAAAAGAAGAGAAAGAGTAATAATCACTACCACCAAAGTAGATACTGCATTAATGCTGGGGTTTACTCTTTTGCTCATGGTGTAAACCATAATACTTAAATTCTTAACCCCCTGTCCCGTTACGAAATAAGAAATAATAAAATCATCCACAGACATAGTAAAGGCAATTAGGGCACCCGATACAATTCCCGGAGTAATCTGGGGAACAATTACCTTCCACAGCGCCTGCAAAGGGGTAGCTCCCAAATCCATAGCTGCATCTGCCAGGTTAGGATCCAGGGAACGGACCTTAGGCATTACAGATAAAATCACATAAGGAATACAAAATGCCACATGAGCAAGAAGCATGGTTACATATCCCTTTTCCACCTGAAAGGTAATAAACAAAAGCATTAATCCAATAGCAGTAACTATATCCGGATTCATAATGGGCAGATTATTCATCTGTTCCACTGCTTCCCGCAGGATTCTTTTCGACTTACTAAGGCCGATAGCCGAGATGGTTCCTGCCACAGTTGAGATCAAAGTAGCCAGTATAGCTATACTGAAGGTAGTGTATAAAGCCTCCATCATATCCTTAGATTCCAGCATATGTCGGTACCACTTTAAAGAAAAACCGGAAAAAGCGGTAAGAGAACGACTCTCATTAAAGGAAAAAATAATCATATAAAGGATTGGGGCATAAAAGAATATAATTAAAAAAGCGATTAAAAGCTTTCCCCATAGATTCTGTTTTTTCTTCATCTTGACTTACTTCTCCTCCTCTTGTGCCTGATTCCTGCTTTCTGCTTTTTTCACCAGCATCATTAACAACATCATAATCACTGCCATGATCATAGAAATGGCGCTGCCGAAATTCCATTCTCCGGCAGTGATAAACTGATTTTCAATAAGATTTCCAATCAGGAAAAACTGTCCTCCTCCTAAAAGCTTTGGAATAAAGAAGGAACTTACTGCCGGAAGAAATACCAGCGTAATTCCATTAATCACTCCGGGAAGAGACAAAGGAAGTGTTACCTGTTTAAAGGCCTCTACTTCATTGGCCCCCAAATCTGCTGCTGCCTCCAAAAGAGAACCGTCCATTTTACATAAGGCACTGTGAATCTGAAGAATCATAAAAGGAACGAAGTTATACACCATTCCCAGTAAAACAGCTCCTTCTGTATAAAGAAACTCTACCTCCCCCAGGCCCAGCCATAAACAGATTTTTTGTACCAAACCACCCTCACTTAACAGACCAATCCATGCATAAGTTCTTACCAGCATATTAATCCAGGTGGGAACAGTAATCATAAGAATCAAGAAATTTTGTATTTTCTCTCCTGTTCTGGAAATCACATAGGCTGCAGGGTAACCAATCATCAGACATAACAAGGTTGTTTTTACCGCAATCATCAAAGAACGGCTAAGAACCAGCAAAAAATCCTTATCCGTAAAAAACTTTCCATAATGCTCCAGAGTAAAGGAAAAGGAAATTATGGTATTCCCCTGATTAGTAAAAGAGTACAGGGCAATTAAAAGCATAGGCAATACCAGCATTAATACTGCCCAGATTATATAAGGAAGTGCTAACTGTGAAAACTTTTTCATTCTTCAAATACCACCTTTGACATAACATGAATATCTTCTGCAAAAAAGGTAAGGCCCACCTCTTCTCCTTCTTTGGCTGCATCCGTAGTATGGATCTTAAGCTCCCGTCCCGTTGTGGAGAACGTTACCTTGTAAACTCCCTCTTTGATTTCTCCTGCCTCAAAATCATAATCCACAAATAATTCCACACTGGTATTTTCATCACTAAGCTTCCATCCCTGAGCGTTGGCCCAGGTTTTTAAATCTGTATCCAAAGCATGAGATTCTCTGATTTCATCTACGGTAATAAAGAAATTAAAGGCCATTACTGCCTCGTTAGCTTTTTCATTTTTTACAAAGGGCTGATTTACCACAAAAATACGTTTTTCTATTTTTGTTCCTCCTGCAGTAAAAAAGGCAACGGGGTATGTTCCCACCTGGGGCTCTAGCTGATGCTCAATTCTGGCCACGGAAGTATATTCATCAGTAGCAGGATTCCAGGCCTGGGCGTTGGAGAGGGCAATAATCTCCTTATCATCCAGGGTATCCACATCTTCAATGTCCACATAAAAATCATTGGCACTGATTTTTTCCTTTCCGTCAGCACTGGTAACATCTGTATTTCGAATTACATGCATATTAACAGATACTGTAGTTCCCGGTACGGTTTCCACCATAATTTCATAATGAACCCCTTTAAAAAGAACAGATAAAACCTCTCCTGTAATCTTTCCCTGTTCTTTTGACACAATATCAATATCTTCCGGTCGGATAACTACATCTACGCTTTCATTTTCCTTAAAGCCAAAATCTACACAATCAAAGGTAATATCATCAAAGCGAACCTTATAGTCCTCTACCATAACCGCAGGAATAATATTGCTTTCTCCAATAAAGCCTGCCACATACCGGTTTGCGGGCTCATTATATATTTCCTCCGGTGTTCCCACCTGCTGAATCTCTCCGCTTCTCATTACCACAATTTTATCTGACATGGTCAGGGCCTCTTCCTGATCATGAGTTACAAAAATAAAGGTAATTCCTACCTCCTGCTGAATCCGTTTTAATTCATACTGCATCTCCTTACGAAGCTTTAAATCCAAGGCCGCCAAGGGTTCATCCAGCAAAAGTACCTTAGGCTCATTTACCAGTGCCCTAGCTATGGCAACCCTTTGCTGCTGCCCTCCGGAAAGGGTAGTAACATTTTTATTTTCATATCCCTCCAGACCAATGAGCTTTAACATCTTCATTACCTTTTGCTCAATAACATCCTTACTCATTTTTTTTATTTTTAATCCAAAGGCTATATTCTCAAATACACTTAAATGAGGAAACAATGCATACTTTTGAAATACGGTATTCAGCTCCCTTTCATAAGGCGGTATTTTACTGATTTCCTGTCCATCAAAAACAACATGTCCTTCATCTGCCTCCAAAAATCCTCCTAAAATACGCAGAAGGGTAGTTTTTCCACATCCGCTGGGACCAAGGAGTGTTACAAATTCATTTTCATAAATGTCTAGATTTACTCCCTTTAGTACAAACTGTCCGTCAAAGTTTTTCACAATATTTCGAAATTCAATTAATTTTTTCTTTTCCATTTTTCTCTGTTTCCTCCTTAAGAAAAGTCTCTTGTTTACTTCTTAATTACAGATTCTATTTCTCATTATGATTTACAATCATAAGAATTGCAATATCCCTAAGAAAAGTTCTCCTAAATCTAATGTTTTATCTTGCCTTTATTGTAAAAATTATATATATTTATAATACTGACATTTACTTTTTTGTAAATAATATCTCAAAAGATAAAAGAGGAGATTTTCCATGAAAAAACAGGATATGATCAAAACCCTTCATCTGGCAGTTCTATTAATCCTTAGTAGTATTTGCCTTTTTTTTGTTTTTACGGATACTGCACTTTCTCATGAAATTGCCATAAATCCTAAAGTTAAACTTGTTTTTTCCCTGATTTGGATTACTCTTGGCATTTCCTTTCTCTTTTTATTCTTAGATTTTTTATTTCTCAGGAACTATAAAAAAGACTTCCATCAGCTCCATCATGCGGCCCATTCCGATTCCATGACTGGTATTGCCAACCGCTACAGCTGTGATGGTATTATTCAAAAATATTATGACTCCATTCTTCCCGATTATCTTGGCTGTATTATGCTTGAGATTACCAATCTTTCTGACATCAATCATTTAAAGGGACGTCGCCATGGAGATATGCTCCTTAGGGAATTTGCCAAAATTTTAGATCACTGCTCAAAAAATCTTTGTTTCGTAGGACGAAACGGAGGCAATAAGTTTCTTGCTATTTTCGAACAGGTAGAATCTCACAGCTTTTCTCTCTTTTTGGAACAGCTTGAGCAGGAAATTTCTCTTCATAATCAAAAGTATCCTCAATTGGCTATCCAATATTCCTACGGTACCAGCTTCCAGCATCAGGATGAGGTTACCACCATTATGCAGCTGATTGCCCTTGCTAATCGAAGAATTTCTTAAGAATAATACTGCAGCAGCTCATTATTACTAAGCTGTTATTACATACCGTGGGAGGTCTTATGTCCGGGCTTGACTATCACTATATTGCAAGACTGGTATTACGAACGATAAGTGGAGACAACGATGCCTTTGCTGAAATTTATGCCGCTACTTATCAGCGTTTATATCGTTATTGTTATAATTACCTTAAGGATGAACATCTGGCACAGGATGCTTTACAAGAAACCTTTGTTATTGCCTATCAAAAAATGCATTGTCTGAAAAATCCTGAACTGTTTATTTCCTGGCTGAATCAGATTTGTTTTCGTGTTTGTTTTGATATGGCAAAAAAATCCGAAACAGGCTGTACTCCTTTGGATGAGTATCCCTTGGAGATTTCTTCCTCGGAAATCAATCCGGAGGATCACATTATTAATATTGATCACAAAGATTATATTGCCAGGCAGATTATGCGTCTGCCCTTTGCTGAGTCTCAGGTTATTCTCCTTCGATACTACCAGAATATGAAGATAGAAGACATTGCCGATATTATGGATATCAGCCGCAGCTCAGTAAAGCGGTATCTGGAAAGCGGACGCAAAAAGTTAAAACATTTACTGTCAGTTCGTTAGAGAAAGGGGGCTTAACCGATGGCAGAACATTTTCACTCTAAAAAGGAAACACCGCAGCTGGATCCCAAAACTGCTTCTCTTGTTTTACAAAATGTATTTGATTCCTGTGATGCAGAGCCTAATACTATTCCTTTGGAAGTCTTTTCTACCTACGAAAACTATAAGAAGCATCGTTACAGCATACAGATTTTTCTTAGTCTGGCAGCTTTACTGCTTTTCTTCCTTTTACCCTTTAAATTTATCCTTCCGGACTTTATGATTTCCGATCCTATTCCCACCGCAGATGAAACTTTGGTATACCATATTTTGGTGGATTCCTATCTTCCTCATAAAGCCGTAGAAGCAAATCTAAATGGAAAATATCTTCCTACTCATATGGTCTCTGATGGCTTCTTTATGGTAGAACCGGGAGATGATGGTCTTTTAGAGGTTAAAGTAACCTTAATCAATGGTCAGTATTTAACAAAAACAGTTGATGTAAATTTATTGGGACGGTGACATCGTGAAAAAAAGAAGTTCTCTTTTATTCTGCCTTTTACTTATTTTTCTGTCCTCTCTTTTCTGTGGAGGATGTTCCGAAAAAAATGAGGAAATGCTTCCTTCCTCTCTTTCTTCTGCCATAACAAAAACACAATCCTCTTTACCGGAAGAAACACCTTCGGTATCCTTACGAAATACTGTTTATGAGCCTTTGCTTCCTATACAAAGTATGGAGTCTACAGAAGAAAATGAGGTTGTTTTACTGGACTTTTCCAATAGTTCTAAAGGCTATATTATGGTGGATTATCACGGAACTGCAGATAAAATAAAATTACAGATAAAAATCCCTGACTCCACTACTTATTCCTATCCTTTAAAAGCCGGCAGGATACGCTCATTTCCCCTTCCCGGAGGAGATGGAATATACCAGATTACAGTTTTAGAGCATGCCTACGATGATTTATATGCAGTAGCCTTTTCCAAAGAGCTGTCTGTTACTCTGGAGGATGAGTTTCTTCCCTTCCTCTACCCTAATCAATTTTCCTGGTATGACCATACCTGTAAGGCACTGTCTATGGGAATACAGCTTTCTGAAAAAAGCAGCAACGATCTGGAGTATCTGGAGCAGGTTTATCAATGGGTAATCAGCAACATTTCTTACGATAATGAAAAAGCGGAGTCAGTGACTGCCGAATACGTACCGGATGTGGATGATACTCTTACCACCAAAAAGGGAATATGCTTTGACTACGCTTCGTTAATGGTGGCTATGCTTCGTTCTCAAAATATTCCTACAAAACTGGAGGTAGGCTATTCCGGCCAGGTATACCATGCCTGGATCAGTGTTTACTTAACGGAACTGGGATGGGTAGACGGTATTATTGAATTTGACGGAAAGTCCTGGACTCTTATGGATCCTACTTTAGCCTCTAATAATGATAAAAAGGCAGTAGGTAAATATGTAGGAGATGGTTCAAACTATACAGTAAAATATCATTATTAAAGTGAGGAAATAAACATGGCAAAACAAAAAAATATGGGAAAGCTTTTTACGGATTCTGAAATTTCTGCCTTCTGTTCCCAACTGGCTCTTATTTTAAAATCCGGGTTATCTCCCTATGAGGGAGTTACTGCAATGCTTGAGGATGCCCTTTTAGAGGAGGAAAAAAAAATCTTAACCTGTCTATCAGAAAAACTGGCCATGGGAGAGGATTTATCCCATTCTTTGGAGGAACAGCAGCTTTTTCCCTCCTATATGATTGAAATGGTAAAAATAGGAGAGCAGACAGGACGTTTGGACGATGTAATGGAGCTTTTGGCCGCCCACTATCAAAGGGAAGATTTTATTTCCAGAAGTATAAAAAATGCCATTACCTACCCCTTGGTAATGGCCTCCGTTATGATTCTTGTGATTGTGGTTTTACTGGTCAAGGTTCTTCCCATCTTTAATCAAGTATTTATTCAGCTTGGTTCGGAAATGACTGGCCTTTCTGCAGTTTTAATGAAGATAGGGCTTACCCTGAATCGTTATTCTGTTGTTTTCGTAAGCCTTATTTTGCTTTTAGCCGTATGTCTGTTGTTTTTCTTCAAAGCACCCGGAGGGAAAAAACTGTTTAACTCTTTTTGTTACCGTTTTCCCTTTAGTCGTTCTCTTTTAGAAGATACATGTGCCTGCCGTTTTGCCAGCGGACTGGCTCTGACTTTGGGAAGCGGTCTGGGAAGTGAACAAGGATTGCTTATGGTTCAAGCAGTTAATCAAAACCCCTATTTTGAAAAAAAGATTCAGGAATGTCTTCATTACCTTGAAGAAGGAACTGATCTTTCTTCTTCCTTACAAAAGGCACATATCTTCTCCGGTATTCATTCCCGAATAATTACCATTGGAGAAAAAACAGGTGCCTTGGATAAGGCCATGAATGATGTAGCCTCCCGCTACCAGGATACTATAGATTTCCGTATCAGCCGTGCTTTATCTATTATTGAGCCCACTTTGGTAATCAGTATCTCTCTTATTGTGGGGATCATTTTATTCTCCGTTATGCTGCCCTTAATCGGTATCATGTCCGGAATGTAGAAAGGAAAACTTATGGCTAGATTTCAGGCAAAACCTGCCTCCTCCATTTATTATAAACCGGTGCTTTCTTTACTGCTTTTTCTTTTCCTTCTTCTTCTTTTTTTAGCGGGAATAGAAAACTTATCCGGCACTGCCGTTACAAGACAAAAACAGCAACTGGAAAATGCTCTTTCCCGTGCTGTCACCTATTCTTATGCAACTAACGGCTACTATCCTGAAACTTTGGAGGACTTAGTAAAAGAGTATAAGATTAATTATAATCAGGATTTATTTTATGTGGATTATCAGGTTTTGGGAGGAAATCTTTTCCCGGAAATTACGATTCTTTCTAAGAAAGGAGAGTTTTGATGGATCATAAAAATCATCGTCATTTTATCGATTTTCTCTTTCCCTTAACCTTATTTCTTATCTTTGCTTCTCTGGCCGTTATTATTATTTTACTGGCAACAAATATTTATCAGGAAACTAATCGTAATTCTTATTACAATGACAATGCCAGACTGTCCCTTACTTATGTAACGGAAAAGATTCACCAAAATAATTCAGAGGGATGCATTAAAATACTAAATAAAGACAATATGAATATCCTGTGTATTTCCCACTCTATGAAGGAAGACTCCTACAATACTTATATTTACTATAAAGACGGGTATATTAAGGAGCTGTTTTTAAAAGAAGGAGTTACTGCAGATTTTAATTTTGGGCGAAATATCGCCCCTGTTTCCTCCTTTTCCATGGAGATGACAGAGGCAAAGATTTTATCCTTTTTTTGCATCGATCACAACGGTCAGCAATATCATACTGTAATCGGTTTAAAGTAGTAACCCTTCAGCTTTTGTCTTTCTGTTACTTAAAATAACTTTTCACAAGAGGTTTTCTATGAATCACAAACATGAAACACATTCCTCCAGCCTCTTCTTACTGGAGCTTGTAATTGCTATCGTAATTTTTGCTTTATGCAGTGCTGTTTCCTTACAGTTTTTTGCTAAAGCACACTTATGGAATAAGGAGGCAAAGGCATTACACTTTTTTTCCAATGAATGTTCCATGGCAGCAGAAATCTGTGGTATCTCTTCTTCTTTGGAAGATTTTGAGAAGCAGCTGCAGAATCTTTACCCGGATACACCCATAAAAAACGGAAGTCTTTTCCTTTCCTATGATGACCTGCTGAAGCCTTGTTCCTCCTCTGATGAGCGCTTCCTCTACTCTCTTACCTTTTCTCAACAGGAGGAAATGCTTTATGTTACCATGGAGGTTACGGACACAAATAATAGCAGCATTTTTTTTAATCTGGAAAGTATTCATCATATAGGAGGAGCAAGCTATGCCCCATAAAAAACATCCTACTCCCTTTATCAGCCCCGGTTCTTCTTCTCTGCTAGTAGTTTTTCTTGTGCTGGCCATTATGATTTTTGCTGTGTTATCCTTTGTCAGTGCAAAAAATGACTATCAGTACAGCTTAAAAATGGCCAATGCAAAAAAAGACTATTATCAGGCCTGTAACCGTGCCGAAGAAATGCTTGAAGAGCTTAGCTCTTCTTTTGAACCAAAAGAGGAAACCGGTGGATTTAAAATTCCCATTGATGATTACCGTCAGCGGTCTGTTCAATATAAAATTTTACAAGGGAGAAAAAATCCTTCTTATAAGATTACAGAATGGAAGGTGGAAATGAGAAACACATGGGAGGGAAAGGATACCTTAAATCTTCCCTCTTTCCTGCCGGGAATCCCTTAATTATTTTGTTTAATGCTTTATCAGATAATATTACCATTATCAAAGTTTTGTGAAAGGAAGTAATATTTCTATGGAATTTCGTATTCATCATATTTTAAAACAGGCTTTAGAAGCAGACGCCTCCGATGTATTTTTAGTTGCCGGCCGCCCTGCTTCCTATCGTATTCACGGAAAGGTAGTAACCTTGCAGCAGGATATTTTGATGCCGGATGCCACAAAAGCATTCATTACAGAAATCTACCAATTAGCCGGCAACCGAAGTATGGAGCATTTTGATAAAACGGGAGATGATGACTTTGCTTTTGCCATCCCCGGACTTTCCCGTTTTCGTGTCAGTGCTTACAAACAGCGTGGTACCTATTCAGCCACTATTCGTATTATTACCTTTACCTTACCTGATCCGAACCATTTAGGCATTCCTTCCTCTATTATAAAATTAGGTGAGGAGCGAAGCGGTCTTATCCTTGTTACCGGCCCTGCAGGCAGCGGCAAATCTACTACCTTAGCCTGTATAATTGATCAGATTAACCGAACTAAGCAGGAGCATATTATTACTTTAGAGGATCCCTTAGAGTTTCTTCATCCTCACAACCAATCCATTGTAAGTCAGAGAGAGATTCATGCAGATACCCTAAGCTATGTTTCTGCTTTAAGAGCAGCTCTTCGTCAAAGTCCTGACGTTATTCTTCTTGGGGAAATGAGAGATTATGAAACCATTGATGTGGCAATGACTGCGGCAGAAACGGGACATTTAATTTTCTCCACTCTTCATACCAGAGGCGCTGCCAGCACTATTGATCGAATTATTGATGTGTTTCCTGCTAACCAGCAGCAGCAGATTTGCGTTCAGCTTTCTCTTACCTTAAAGGCTGTTGTTTCTCAACAGCTGCTGCCTACTATTTCAGGAGATATTGTCCCTGCCTTTGAAATCCTCACCATTACTCCGGCAATTCAAAGTATGATTCGTGAAAAAAAGATCCATCAAATTGAAGGAATGTTGTATTCCTCTTCTAAGGAAAATATGATTTCCATGGACTCCAGTCTTCTTCGCTTATACCAGAATAAGATTATTTCCAAGGAAACAGCCCTTACTTATGCCAGTAACCCGGAAATGCTTGGCAAACGACTGATATAAACCATCAGCATCATTCTTTTATGCTATTGGATGAAAAAACCTAAGACTAAGATTATCCTTTTTGATAATCTTAGTCTTAGGTTTTTTATGAATAAAAGGTATATGTACTTTTTCCCTTTTCCTTACTGCAATATAAAGCTTCATCCGCTTTTTTATAAAGTGTTTCATAGGAATCTCCAAAGCCTGAGATTACAATTCCTATACTGGCAGAGGTTTTTATTTCCTCTCCCGATTCTGTTTCATAGGAAAAAACAGCTCTGTGATTTAATTCCTTTACTTTATCCTCCAAAGCCTGAGCGGAAAGTACTCCCGGAATAAATACGGCAAATTCATCTCCTCCCAATCTCCCAATTACATCATTTTTTCTGAACAATTCTCCCAAAAGCTTTGAAAAACGAATTAATACCTGATCTCCTATTGGATGTCCTAACCTATCATTAATCGTTTTAAAATTATCAATATCAATTAGAATCATGGTTCCTGTATATTTGGAATCCACCAGCTTCTTTTCAATTTCATACTGCATAATAGTACGATTTAAAAGGCCGGTTAAGGCATCTGTAGTGGCTGAGAGATGGAGTTTTTCCTTTAAGGTAATTTCTTCATCCACATCAAAAATTACCAAAAACATAAATACATCTCCGGTTTCAATATCCTGGGTATAAATATAATCAATTTTAATCCATATCCAAGTTTTATTACTGACTTCATATTGCTTACGGAAAGGCTCTTTCAAATAAAAATAGCGTACTATTTCTCTGGGTGATACTCTGATTTTCTGAGAAAAATATGGTGTTGTCTGAAGATGTTCCTCAATACACCGCACAGTATTACTATTCTTGAAAGCCTCCTGATCTGCGGGATGTACAATCTTTCTGGCAATCATACGGATTACACCTTCAAAATTTCTCTGTTCTACCCATGATTTATCCAAAAAATACTCTCTTCCGTCTCTTAAGATACCTTTGGTAATATTTACCTGCACGTTCATAATTCCTTTTTTTTGTACCGTGCTTCTAAAACGCTTTTCACTTTCCAATGTATTTTTTATCTGATTATACTCTCTCTCTGAACGTATATCTTTTGCCATCAGATAAAGAAGAATATAACTAAATCCTAAAATAGCCAGTGTCTTTAATAATACCTCCATAGCTACAATAATTTTTACTGTCCCTTCCAATAATACAGAATGCAAAAAAGGGGAAAGCAAAAAGCTGGAAGCCAGCAAAAATAAATCTGCCAAGGTTAAGTAAACAAAAAATATTTTTCCTTTTTTCCAATCATGAACCATAAGATACAGCTCTTTCATCGGATACTTCTTCATCTTAGTAAAAAATAATGCCATACTGCCTGCTACCATCAAAGTAAACGCCATAATCACCCTGGTATAGCCGGGAATCTGTGATCTTGTGGCTGCCAGCGCTGCCACAATCCAAAACATAGACATAAAATTCATAGCCAGCTTAATGTACAGGAATAAATAACTTAACGGCTTATCCTTGGTAAAAATAAGCATTTCCATAATGATAATCAAAGGGCAGCCAATTAAAAGAAGCAGAATGTGGAATCCACTGTCTCCTCCCATCAATACACTTAATAAAATGAAACTGTTCAGGCCTCCGCAAAGAATCATCTTTCCCAAAGTAAAATCAGAAGAATCTTCCACCACTCTTTGAGCATAGTATAAAATCTCTGCACTGGTAATGGTTGTGATAATAAATAATAATAAATTATGTGACAAAAAATCTGCAATCATAACTTGCCATCCATAACACTTTCTATCTCTTCATCTAATCTTATACTACGATATCATTAAAATTTTACCATAAATCATCTGTTCTTGCATTGTTATCCTTAACAGTAATCTCTCCTTTTCTTTAGGCACTTTAACCAATCCTTAGGCTGTAAAGCAACTTTTCTTAGATCATTTCCAGCATTTGCTGCGGATTATCTGCCGCCTTCACCTTTTCTATTACCTTGGCAATCATACCTTCTTCATCGATTACATAGGTGGTACGAACCACTCCCATACTTACCTTTCCGTAAAGCTTCTTCTCCTGCCACACATCATAAGCCTTAATGCACGCTAAGTCCGGGTCCGCTAAAATAGGGAAGGTTAATCCGAATTTCTCCTGAAATCTTTTATGAGAGGCTACACTATCCTTACTTACTCCTAAAACTACTACGTTCTTTTCCTCAAATGCCGGATATCTTTCACTAAAACCGCAGGCCTGCTTGGTACAGCCGGGAGTGTTATCCTTGGGGTAAAAATATAAAATTACCTTCTTTCCTCTGTAGTCTTCCAGAGTATGAATTTTTCCCTCCTGATCCGGTAAGGAAAAGCATGGTGCTTTTGTTCCTTCTTTTAACATATCTCTACCGGGGAGTTTTTCTCCCCTTCTCCTTTCTTTTATTAAAATAGTAAACACAAGGATTTCTTTTGTGCTATCATTTACAGTTTAAAGTATACGGCTCATTTTAAATGTAACTTAAATTACATTTCTGTAAGAATCTTTTAGGGCCTTATTACACCATTAACATAAAAATAAAAATTACCACCATCATACAAAAAAATACAAGCATTCCCGGGTTAAGATATACTGTTTTTGCCGTCACTGCCGTCTCTCCCTCTTTACTTTCCAAAGAGAATTTTTTTCTGTTTTTAATTAAAAGAATTATTCCGGTAATCATGAGTACATAATAAATAATCAGATAAACTCCGTAAATTGCCAACATCTCTGCATTTTCTCCAAGTGCTGTCAAATCCATAGTTTCCAATGCTTTTATACTATCCTGTCCCAATGCTTTTAACAATAAAGAAGGTACAATACCACCAATAAAATTAATGAAAGCATGCAGTCCGAAGCTATAGAAAAAATTTTCTGTTTTTACATAAATATAGGCAAAAATAAGCCCTATTCCAAAGGCATAAAAAAACTGGAATAAATTTCCGTGAATCAATCCAAAGGTGACGGCAGAAAGAAGAATTGCCGTTTTTTCTCCATAGCCCAGAGTTTTATCAATTATCAGCTTACGGAATACATACTCCTCAAAAAAGGGAGCCAGAATTACCATAAAAATGAATTCTATTCCTACATTCCCTGTAATCAGGCTTTCTATGGCATTCGTTGCCTGACCTGCAGAAAAAATATTGGAAAGCAGGGTTCCCACAATATTTCCCAAAAACATCACCGGAAGGCACATAAGGCCATACTTTACTAATTCTGCTATACTGTAGCTTTCCTTACTATGACAAATGCTTGGATCAGGAAGCTTTTTTAACATCATAATTCCTACAGGAAAAGCTACCACATACTGGGGCAGAAAGGTAAGAAGCATAAGGACTGTGGTGGAGGAGCTTATCCGTTCAGCCCCCTTTGGCATCATCCCAAGTACCGCTCCCGTTAAAAGTTGCAGACCATAAACTAATAAAATAATTACTACCAGGCTAAATCCAATTTTTGAAAATATTTTTTTATGACTTTTTTCCATTTTTTCCTCTTTTCTTACGGTAATTTACATTACGTATTCATTTTTTTATAAAGTGTTCGCCCCACACTATAATGGGATATAGGTATTTTCTCTGTAAGCTTTCTGATTCCCCAAAGAGGATAATCGCTTAAAAGCAGCAATATTCCTCCACTCATACAAATTATCCAAGTGGGAAGAAAATCAATAAATCCTCCTTCTCTTAAGCTGCAAAGCGCAATAAACCATAGGACGCTGCAGTTCAAGTTCCTCATAAGCCTTCATTGTAGTAATTACACTGATTCTTAAATTTCTTGCCAACCCTCTGATGGAGGGAAGATATTCTCCCTGCTTTCTTTTCCCTGATAAAATCTCTTCCTTCATCTGCTCTGCAATCTGCTGATAAATGGGAATATCTGAATTCTGTAATATCCTCATACCCTAACCCTATTTTCTCAAATGTTACCTTTCTTTACCTAAACAATTACTTTTACTGTTTATATGTTATATATGCACTAATAACGATTATATGTCAACATAAAGTTTATATTCATGTTAATTCATGTAATCTCCACAGTGTAGTCTAGTGTAACGGTTTCTAAATAACTATACCATTCACATAGAATATTTTTCTGAGAGTGAAGTTCAAAAAACGTAGGCGTAGTGGGCTACGCTGAGGATTTTTGAATCTTTGCTATCAGGAAAATAGGCATGTGATATGGTA
>JAFXGR010000043.1 GCA_017520155.1 Lachnospiraceae bacterium | reverse complement strand
AGATTAATCCCATAATTTGAATGGTAATTAAAGGGGTCATGGCAACCATAGCCACAATACCAAAGGCATCAGCAATAATATTTCCTCCCACAGCTTTGCAGGCTCCCATGGCAAAGGAAAGTAAAAAGGTAGCAGTCATGGGACCGGAAGCAACACCACCGGAGTCAAAAGCAATGGCGGTAAAGAGTTTAGGAACAAAAAGGGTTAAAATAAGAGCAATAAAATATCCGGGAATTAACAAATACATAACGGAGATTCCGGTGATTACTCTTATCATAGCAAATCCAACAGAAAGACATACTCCGATGGACAAGCCTTTACCCATGGCAGAGGCAGAAATCATACCGGAGGTTATTTCCTCTACCTGTTTTGTGAGAACGAAAACTGCGGGTTCTGCTTTTACAATAAAATAGCCAATCATCATGCCTATGGGAAGGATAATCCATCCATAGGAAAGAGAAGCAATAGTTTCTCCTAAATAGCTTCCTGCAGGCATAAAGCCTACATTAGCACCGGTAAGAAATAAAACAAGACCAATATAGGTATAGATCATACCGATAACGATTTTGATTACAGTAGTTTTGGTAATATCTCTGGAAACTAATTGAAATAAGGTGAAAAAGATAATAATAGGGAAAAGGGACAAAGCCATTTCCTTTATGTAGTGGGGAAGTCCCTTCATAAAAAGATTCCATAAATCTACGGTATTATCGATAATTGGGATAGCCTCTGAAACTTCCTGAGTAGCCTGTGGTTCATAGATCAAACCTAAAATCAGGACAGCAAGGATGGGACCTACAGAACTTAAAGCAACCAAACCGAAACTGTCATCAGCGGCATGCTTATCGCTTCGGATGGCAGAAATACCAATACCAAAGGCCATAATAAAGGGAACGGTCATGGGCCCGGTAGTTACCCCTCCGGAATCAAAAGCAATAGATAAAAAATCTCGAGGAGATAAAAAAGCTAAAAAGAATACAAGAGCATAAAAGAATAATAATAAATAGGATAGTGGGATGCCAAAAAGCATTCTTAAGATGGCAACCACTAAGAAAATTCCCACCCCCAAGGCAACTGCCAGAATTAAGGTCATATTAGGAATAGAGGGAATTTGCTGGGCAAGAACCTGAAGATCAGGCTCTGAAATAGTAATAATAAATCCCATAATAAAGGTAATGATTACCACAAGTCCTACTTTTTTGGAACGGGTAATAATACTTCCTACTTTTTCTCCCATGGGAGTCATGGAAAGATCAACTCCCACATTAAAAAAAAGCATTCCTATAATGATAAGAACAGAACCTAGTAAAAAGGTCATTAAAATACTGGGAGGAATAGGGGCAATGGAGAAACAAAGAGCCAATACGATGAGTAAAATCGGAATCACGGCCTTTAGGGTTTCTTCAAGTTTTTCTTTAAATTGTTTTTTAATAATGTGCAAATAACCAGTCCTTTCTTATTTTCAATATGTACTATACCAGTATAGCATAAAAAAAGTTTTCTTTTTTCTAAAATAATTATTAAAAATGAATATTGTGTTTCAACGAGGAAAAAGTTATGATAAATAGTCATTTTAAAATAGGATAATCTAATAAAAACAGCAATGACAGAAAATAAAAAATAAGAAATTAGGGAGAATAAAAAAGAAGAAAGAAGGGAGAAAGAATAAGATGATATCAAGGGTTAAAAAAATGTTTGGTGCCACGGATATGACGGAAGGACAGCCCTGGAAACGAATTTTGATTTTTACCATTCCCATGCTTTTGGGAAATATAGCGCAGCAGATGTACAGTACAGTGGACAGTATTGTAGTGGGAAGATATGTGGGAGATAATGCTTTGGCAGCAGTAGGAAGTGCAACCCCTATCTTGAATTTGCTACTGGTATTGTTTGTGGGGATCAGTATTGGGGCAAGTATAATGGTGGCACAGTATTTTGGAGCAAAGCAAAGGGAGGAGCTGTCCATTACCATAGGGAATTGTATTACCTTAACGGCTGCCGCAGTTTTGATTATAATGGTGGCTGCCCTTTTAATTGTGCGACCATTATTGGAGATGTTAAATACACCGGTATCCATTATAGACTGGTGTACTTCTTATTTATTAATTTTATGTGTAGGTTCTGTAGGCAGTGCCTATTATAATATTCTTTGCGGTGTGCTGAGAGGTTTGGGAGATGCTTTTTCCGCCTTGTTTTATTTGTTGGTGGCTACGGTATTAAATATAGTTTTGGATATTTTATTTGTAGCTTATTTTCATATGGGAGTAAATGGTGTTGCCTGGGCTACCATTATTTCCCAGTTTATTTCTGCCCTTTTTTGTTTTTTTAAATTAAAACGAATGACAGATCATTTTGATTTGGAAATAAAATATCTGAAATTAGTAAAGGACTATGCAGGAAAAATTATTAACCTGGGCGTGCCTTCCGGCTTAACTCAGGGAATCTTATCTGTAGCCATGATTATGGTACAATCCTTAACCAACAGTTTTGGAGAAATGCTCATTGCAGCCAATGTAATTATTATGAGGGTAGACGGTTTTGCCATGCTTCCCAATTTTTCCTTTGGAACAGCCATGACCACCTATGCAGGACAAAATATTGGAGCAAAGAAGATGGATCGTGTAATAAAAGGAGCCAAACAGGGAACGGCTCTGGCAGTCTTTACTTCCTCCATCCTTACCTGTTTAATTTTGTTGTTTGGAAAGCAGTTAATGGGGATTTTTACCGAAACAAAGGAATTGGTAGAGTTAAGCCGTCACATGATGGGAATTATTGCCGTTGGTTATATTGCCGTGGCAGTTACCCAAAGTTTATCGGGAGTAATGCGCGGAGCAGGAGATACCTTGACTCCCATGTGGATTTCTATTTTTACCACGGTAGTTGTGCGTGTACCTATTGCCTACTCCATTGCCTACCTTACCAGAAGTGAGCTTCATCCCAGAGGAAGGGAAGAGGCAGTATTTATTTCCTTACTGATTTCCTGGCTTTTGGGGGCAATCATTACTGTCTTGGTATATCTTCGGGGGAACTGGAAGAAGAAGGCCCCTTCGTTATAGAAGAAAAATCCGGAGCAAAACCGGGGGAAGAAAGAGACTTGGAAAGTGCAAGTCTCTCTTTTTTTTCCAATGCTTCTTCCAAGCCCTTTAGGGCAGAAAAGGGCATGAATTGTTTGGCCCGTTGGGAAACAGGCATGGGATATTTGGGTTTAGCAGCCACTTTTATGACCTCCGATCTGATGATTTCTTTCTCTTGTGGTTCCTTCGGGAGAAAGATTCATTCCCTTCATAATGGCACTGTTTCCATATTTATTTTTTATGGAAAGAACTGCCTTCTGCATTTTTTTATTTTTTTCCAAAGTATCTTGGGTGAAAAAAAGATTCTGCTGGCAGTATTCCGATGAAGTTACATGGTTGCAGGTAATACTTACTCTTCGGATGGGAATGGAGGGAGAAACTGTCTGTTGATAAAGCTCAACAATGGCAGGAAGCAAAACACTATCCAGACTGTCCGGCTGAGGGAGAGACAGGGTTTTGTGGGAAGAGGGATGATGAAATTGTTTGGCATAGCCTACATGAAGGGTAAGGGATTTGGCTACCAGATTTTTGGCAGTAAGCTCCAGGCAGAGCAAATCCATCATTTCCTTAACAATCAGCTTTCCCTCTTCATAGGAGTAATCCCGCATTAAAACCTGACCGCTGCCAAGACTTTTGGAGGAGGAGCGGTAAGCTTTGATATCGGAAATAGATACCGGCTCCCGTCCCCAGGCATGGTCAATAAGTAATTCCGCATCAATACCAAATAAGTGATAAAGAAGGGATTCCTCAGCCCGGGCAATATCCTTCATGGTATAAATTCCAAAGGAGGCCAGTCGGGCCGCGGTATTCCTTCCGATTCTCCAAAAATCAGTAAGGGGGGTATGGTTCCATAAAAGGCGGCGATAGCTGTCCTCATCTAATATTCCTAAAAAGTCTTCGGTATGCTTAGCGGTAATGTCTAAGGCTATCTTAGCTAAATACAAATTAGTTCCTATACCGCAGGCAGAGGGAATTCCCAGCCGTGTAAAAATCTCCTTCATCAAAAAGCGGGCCAGTTCTGGTGCCGATAAATGGTAAAGCTTCAAATACTTAGTTACCTCCATGAATACTTCGTCGATGGAATAAACATGGATATCCGCAGGATCAATATATTCCAGATAAATACTGTAAATTTCAGCAGCATAGTCAATGTAAAACTGCATACGGGGAGGAGCAGTAATGTAGGAAAGATGAGAGGGAATTTCGAAGAGACGGCAGCGGTTGGAAACCCCCAGCTTTTTTAAGGCGGGAGTTACAGCAAGGCAAATCGTATTTTTGCTGCGCTGGGGATCGGCCACCACCAGATGGGCCTTCATGGGATCAAGTCCCCTTTCCACACATTCCACAGAGGCATAAAAGGACTTCAGATCAATACATAAATATTGCTTTACAGACAAAATTACAGCTCCTTTCCTCAAGTTTATTTGTCCTATACAGTATAACAGAAAAAACAGAAAAAGCAAACATAAGTTCGATTAAAGTTTTTTAAGAAAGAGTTGTCACCGAAAGGGGAAACAGGGTATAATAAGAAAAATAAAGTCATAACGGAACAGACGAAGAAATAAAAAGAGGAGGAACATCCGATGGAAAGATATAGAAAAAAAGCAGTGGGAGTTTTTGAGGTGGATAATCTGGTGGCCGGATTTGTGGCCTTGGATGCAGCAGTCAAGGCAGCAGATGTAGTCATTCAGGCAGTGGAAAGAAATCGTTTAAAAAGTGGTGCCTGTATTAAAATGCGAGGAGATATTTCCAGTGTAAATGCAGCCATGGAAGTAGCAGTAGATGTGGCCTCCCGTTTGGGAACAGTTACGGCAAAAACAATAATTGCGGCCCCTTCAGAAGGGACAGAGACAGCCTTGGAAATGACCGTAAATAAGTAAGAGCTAAAGGAGAGCAGGAGATGGAAGCAGTAGGATTAATTGAAACCGTAGGAAGTTCCTCCGCAATTATCATTGCAGATAAAATGTTAAAAACAGCCGCAGTATCTTATGAGTGCTGGCATACGAAATGTGGAGGACATGTAACGGTATTTTTAAGCGGAGATGTATCTGCAGTAAAGGCAGCCGTGGAGGCAGTAAAGGAACAGCCTATGGGAGTGGAAATTGTGGCAGCGGCAGTAATTTCCAACCCCTCAGAGGAAACCATAAGATTAATTAAAGAAAGTAAAAAATAACAGTAGGAAAGAATGTGCGTTGACACATTCTTTCCTACTGTTATGGATAACCGGGAAAAAAGGAAGGAAAAAAGAATGGGATATATCATAAGCGCATTAGTTGTAATAGGATGTATTGCGTTAGTCATTTACAAAAATAAGAAGCCCACAGAGGATCAGCTGGAAAAACAAAAGAGAGAATACCAGGAAATTTTAGAAAAATATCAGGTTCCTCAGGAACATTATGAAATTGTGGTAGGTCAATCTAAAGTTTATAATATTTACAATTGTCCGGCACTTATCTGGAAAGAAAAGGATATGGTAAAAACTTTATTTTTACGGGCAGTGGGAAAACCTATTTTGGCAGAGCAGGAAGAGGCGGATTTTTTATTTTTGGCTTCTCAGCCTTATATAGATTTTTTAAGATTTGACGGAACGGAATATCCGGATTGGGCCGTACAGCCGGCCTACAGAAAAGAAAAGTTTCTTCCTTATGTGGATTTAAGCACCAGCAAAGGTGGAATTGATTACAACCGGAACATGTACTGGGTGGGAACCATTTGTGTTTATCCTGCATCCATGGCGCAGGTATTTAAGATGCTGAAAAGACCATTAGCTGATTTTGACAATAAAGTAGATAAGAAAAAATTAATGACCACAGACGGCTCTCTTCCTGAGGATATGCTGGCAGAATGGAGAAAAACTCAGGAGGCAAAAAAAGAAGAAGCAGGTGCCTTTTTAAGCAAGGAAGAGAAAAAGGATCAGGCAGCTGTGGAGGGAATGGAGAAGGCCATTCAGGTGATTCGGGAAAGAGAGAGAAAAGCAGGAGAAGAGGCTGTAAATGCTCTCTATGCCAAGCTTCTGTCGGAAAAGCGGTTTGATGAGTTGGAGAAGGCAACACAGGATGAAGAATACCGCAATAGGCTTTATGAGGAATATGGAATTTAGGAGTTAAAAGAGCTGTTATACAAAAAGGAGAAAAGAAGAACTCATTTTTGTTATGTACAAAATTAAGTACAGAATAAAACAGATATGCAGTAAAAAATAAATTATGATATAATAAGTCAACTATTTGATCATGGGAGAGATAAAGGATGTTAAGCGGAAAAACAGTACTTTTGGGAGTATCCGGCAGTATTGCTGCCTATAAAATTGCAAATTTGGCCAGTGCCCTGAAAAAAATGCGTGCAGACGTACATGTATTAATGACAAAAAACAGCACCAATTTTATAAACCCCATTACTTTTGAATCCTTAACGGGAAATAAATGTTTGGTAGATACCTTTGACCGGAATTATCAGTTTCAGGTAGAGCATGTGTCCATTTCAAAGAAGGCTGATGTGGTGATGCTGGCTCCTGCCAGCGCCAATATAATCGGAAAAATTGCCGGAGGTATTGCAGACGATATGCTCACCACCACAGTTATGGCCTGTAAGTGTCCCATTTATCTTTCACCGGCCATGAATACCAATATGTATGAAAATCCCATTGTTCAGGATAATCTGAAAAAATTAGAAAGCTATGGATATCATGTAATTACTCCTGCAAGCGGGTATTTAGCCTGTGGGGATACAGGAGCGGGAAAAATGCCGGAGCCGGAAGTTTTACTGGAGTATATTTTAAAGGAGATTGCTTTCCCTAAGGATATGACAGGAAAAAGGGTGCTGGTAACGGCAGGTCCTACCCAAGAAAAGATTGATCCGGTACGTTATATTACTAACCATTCCTCCGGGAAAATGGGGTATGCCCTGGCAAAAACTGCTATGCTCAGAGGGGCACAGGTGACTTTGGTAAGCGGAAAGACAGCATTGACTCCGCCACTCTTTGTGGACTTTGTCAGTGTAACTACAGCAAAGGAAATGTTTCAGGCAGTAACCCGGGTAAGTGATCACCAGGACATTATTATCAAAGCAGCCGCAGTGGCTGATTATCGTCCTTCTCAGGTTTATGACCAAAAGGTAAAAAAGAAAGAGGGAGAAATGGCAATTCCTTTGGAAAGAACGGACGATATTTTAAGTTATTTGGGAGAACATAAAAAAGAAGGACAGTTTTTGTGTGGATTTTCCATGGAAACAGAAAATATGATAGAAAATTCCCGAAGAAAATTGGAAAAGAAAAATCTGGATATGATAGCGGCTAATAACCTGAAAATGGAGGGAGCAGGTTTTCAGACAGATACCAATATTCTAACATTGATTACAAAAGAAGAAGAAATTTCTTTGGATAAAATGACAAAGGAGAAGGCTTCTTTTGTAATTTTAGATAAAATTCTTTCCCTTCAAAAGTAAGAAAAGGAAGGAAAAGAAACAGAGTCCATGTGGGAGGAAAAGAGAAATGTTCCAAAACACAAGGACGGACAATCATTATGTATTGCATCCCGAAAGGGAGTGAGAACAGAAGGAGAATGAAAAAATGAAAACAAAAGATATTCGATGGAGTGTAACAGTGGCTCTTATGATGGCCATTGTAATTTTACTGGCGAATACGCCCTTGGGAATGATTCAATTGCCGGTAATCAAAGCAACTACGGTACATATTCCGGTTATTGTGGGAGCCATTGTTCTTGGCCCTTTGGCAGGAGGAATTTTAGGTGCAACCTTTGGAATTTGTTCCATGATCAGTAATACGGT
>JAFXGR010000042.1 GCA_017520155.1 Lachnospiraceae bacterium | reverse complement strand
TTTCCTTTTCCGGGCTCAGTTCTTCTTCCAAAGGTCTTCGGATTTCCTCTTTATTCTCTTCTATCAGATTATCACTGACCGACTGTTCTAAGTCCTCTTGATTATCCTCAAGCTTTATTTCACTCTGATTCTGACTTACGGATGGCTGGAGGGCGATGATTTCCTCTGAAATTATTTCCTCTGCGCTATTTTCCATTTGAAGGATATGGTTTCCTGAAACCTGTAATCCTGCCTCATCTTCCCTAGCCCATAGCATAAGCCGTGGCGGAAAAACTAAAGCAATTATCAGTAATACGGCTACCCTTTGTCGATGCTTTCTTCGTCTCATTTATCTATTACCTTTTTTCTTAGCTTAAGCATTCTATTGGACCGGGTAGCTGTAATTAAGTGATAAAGTGGGATACCCCTTCTCTTCCCCCAGCTGTATCAAAAGCTGTGGATCCTGATCCGTATGATAGGTGGCCACCTTCAGGTTATACTTTACCAGGGTAATTCCATATAGCTTTGCAATAAGCTCAGCCTCCTGCAGTGTTTCCACACTGGCTATCAGTTGATTTTCCTGTGGAAGTATTTCCATTTTTATCCCACCTGCCGGTCCTTCTGCCGTAGCCAAGTTGTTCTCCTTTTCTTTTATTTTCCACCATATCATTCCTACTGATAAAAAAAGGATTACCATAAGTCCTAATATCATTTTCATTTTTCTTATTTTTTTCAAATAATAACTCCTCTTAAATATTTGTAATCTTTAGGTGTTCTCTTTGCCCCATTCAGCATATGATTGACATAGATATAAAAAGAAGCAACTATTTTTTCGCTCCCTCTAAATCCTCACCATAGCCCTTTCAATAGTATCCATCAGCACCTGTGGCTCGATGGGCTTTAATAAATAGCCGGAAGGACGAAGCTTAAGAACTGCCGCAATATGCTCTCTGTCTCTTACCGCAGTTAAAAATACTACCGGAATATCCTTTAGTTCTTCATCATTTCTGATTTCCTCAAGGGTCATCTTTCCATCCCATTCCGGCATCTCATAATCAAGTAAAATCAAATCCGGTAATTTTTTCTTTGCCTGTTTTAAAGCCATCATTCCGGAATTGGCTACCATCACCTCATAGGAATCTTCCAGGGCAGCCTTTACACTTCTTAACAAAATACCACTGTCATCTACTGCCAGAATTGTCTTTTTCTCAACTTCTGACTCCCTTAGTACACCATTATTTCCTGCAGCTTCACTCTGTGCCTGGCTTTCTGACGCTGTTTGGGCCGGCTGATTATTTTGTGTTTCCTCCAAGCTCTCCTTGGCTTCTGCTTCCTCTCCCAAAAGCTCCTCACATTTTTGGAACAGCATACCTAAAGTGGTAGGACGGGTAAGGTAGTCAAACTGCTGCTTTTCGTAAAAAGAGGAGTAGGCCTGACATTCCTCTGCATTTCCCACAAACAACACCTTTGTATCAGGGTAGGACTCCATAAAATAATGGCTGATTTTTTTATCTATCTCTCCTACGCCGATTAAGCTGATGATAGCCAGATCCGGGGTAATCAGCTTGGCCATCTCCTTTACGATTTCCAGATTTTCGATACACATCTGCACCCGGTATTTCTCTGACAGATAATCATTTAAGCTTCCCATAATTTGATTTAACTGACCGATTAACATTATTTTTTTCATTTACTTTATCCTCCCGTTTCCTCTTTTACACTACTATTCTACACCTTTTTTCTTAATTCTTCCACTAAAGGAATGGCTTTTTGAGTATCCATATTAATCACATAGGCTCCTAATTGTTCTATGAGCCCTCTAATTTCTTCCGAAACCGGAAGCTTATCTATCTTTTCCATGCATTGATCCATGGCATCCATATCAAACTCTTCCAGGGCCAGCTCCAAGGCCTTTAGGTTTTCCAAAAGAAGGTCTTTATCTACTTCCTGCTCTTGTCTTTCTTCTGCAAACAGGAGGCCCAGTCTTTCATGACAGCACCGCCATTCTTTCATAAATACAGGATGCAGCTCATCCAGCACAGATTTTTTTTGATTTCTTGCTCCCTCCTCTAAGGCTTTTGCCCAATCTCCCAGCTTAGTTGCTCCAATTAAGTTGGCTGAGCTTTTCATAGAGTGAACCTTGATTCGATAAGGGGAAAAATCGGGCTCCGCTTCCCTGTTTATTTCTTCAAAAAATTCCTCCAGGCACCGTTCCTCCTGATTCATGGTTTTGTAAAAATCCTTGAGTGTAGAAAAAAGCAGCTCTTTTGTGGGTAAATGCTTCCCGGCATATTCCCAGTCAATTCCCTCAATTTCCGGAAGCTTTCGGTCTTCCTTCTTTTCTTTTTCAGAAGCTTCCCCCTTTCCTTCTTCTTCCATAGCTTCTTTCCTATTCTCTTCTTTTTGCGAAACAAAACTATCCTCATGAGCGTCTATCACCAAAGAGCCTTTTTCCCTGTTTTCATCACCTGAAATCTTCTTTTCCTCTTCCTTATCAAAGCATAACAGCTCTCTTGGCAAAAGCTTTAGGATCAGCTTCTCCAGGCGCTCCGGATGAATAGGCTTTGGCAAAAAGGCGTCAAAGCCTTCCTCCAAATACATTTCCTTGGCTCCTGTAATGGCATTGGCAGTAAGAGCTACCACAGGCGTATATACACAAGGATTGTCTTTCATTTCTTTTATTCGATGAAGGGTCTCTATTCCATCCATTTCCGGCATCATATGATCCAGAAAAATTAAATCGTAGGTATTTTTCTCCAATAGCTCCAGACAGCCCTTTCCACTGTCTATCGTATCAATTTTTACCTTAAGATCCTTTAACAGACCGGTAAAGACCTTTAAATTCATGTGGTTATCATCTACCACCAAAAGCTTAGCCTTAGGTGCCGTAAATACTGCTGCATAGTGATACTCTGTTGCCTGCTCTCTGATTCGCTCCTCCAAGTTTCCAATGGGGGTAGAATCTACCACCTGCTGTTCTAAGGTAAAATAAAATCGTGAACCCTTTCCATAAATACTTTCCACCTTTAGGCTGCTGCCCATAAGCTGTAAAAATCGGGCAGTAATATTCAGTCCCAGGCCCGTTCCTTCAATGTTACGATTTCGCTTTTCTTCAATTCGTTGAAACTCCTGAAACAGCTTGGAAATATCCTCTTCCTTGATGCCTATTCCCGTATCTTCCACGGAAAAATTCAACAATACCTTTCCTTCCTCTTTATTTCCCTCTACCCGTAAACGAATACTTCCTTCCGTTGTGTATTTTACTGCATTATTTAACAGATTCACCAGCACCTGACGAATTCTCACATCATCTCCTAAAAGCTTAGAAGGAATCTTTGGATCTACAAAAAATTCCAGTTTCAGATTTTTGGCCTTTGCCTTCGGCTTAAGCATATTAGAAATATCATGAATTAAGCTGCTGAAATCGTATTCAATGGGAAGGATTTCCAGCTTACCCGATTCTATCTTGGAAAAATCCAGAATATCGTTAATCAGTGCCAGTAAATTCTGACCTGCATTTTGAATATCCAACGCGTATTCCTTGATTTTTTCTTCTTTTGTTTCCCTTAAAATCATGGTATCCATCCCCAATACGGCATTAATGGGTGTACGGATTTCATGGGACATCTGGGCCAGAAATTTCCCCTTGGCTGCATTGGCCGCCAGCGCCTCTTTTCTTGCTTCCTCAGCCTGCTCATTGGCTTTTTT
Organism: Lachnospiraceae bacterium; assembly: GCA_017520155.1. Lineage (GTDB taxonomy): Bacteria > Bacillota > Clostridia > Lachnospirales > Lachnospiraceae > SFDP01. The sequence goes on along the minus strand of JAFXGR010000042.1, from coordinate 7,211 downwards.
CAGCTGCTCATTCTTTTTTTCAATCAGCTCCATTTCCCGCTGCAGCAATCTGGCATTTTCTTCAATATTTCCTGCATATCCCTTTATCAGCTGTCCAAAATTATTGACCAGCATAATTATACTAAAGCATAGGGTTCCCAAACGACTGAACTTTCCCATATCCCCAAAGCCGATGGTGTACATTCGGATAATATCAATGGTTCCTCCCATTCCCATAAACAGCATACCGGCCATACCAACCAGCACCTGATGCTCCCTTTTCCTTCTCCATAGCTGCACATAGGACCAAACACAAATCATTACGGTGGCAGCAATCAACCCATGAGACAGAAAGGACATTTTCATAAAATCCACCAGATTAGTTAGCTGAAGGAAAAGCTGAAGGATGATGTTTCCTATATTTAAACCAAACATTACCTTCCAGCGTTTTTCAAATTCTCCCAGCTCTCCCCCGCTGTAATATAGGGCGATGAAAAGGGGCATCATCATTAGGCATAAAAACACCAAAATAGAATAAAAGGTTTGATTTCCATAAAAAATATGCAGTACCTTAGTTTCTACAAAATAATATAAAGCCGCTACCACACAATAGCCTGCCAAATACTGCATACCTCCGGCAGACTGCTTGGAAAAGGTGCGAATTAAAAACAAGAGAAAGAAAATAAAGCCGCAAAGCAAAATCAGAATATTAAAAATAATATGTAAAATATTATCCTTCAGCAGCTGTAAAATCAGAATATCCCTGTCCCCTACGGTTATGGTGCCGATTTTTGCCGCCATATCCTTATAGGGAGAACTCATTTCTATCCGAATTTGGTCAGTTTTAGTCTCCTCGGGAATATCTACAAAATGATAATTACTTCCCGGTGTTTTTCCAAAGCTTCGAATATCCTTTGTTCCAAACTCATAGATCAGCTCCTGACCTATATAGATTTTTACTATTTTATCTGCCGAAAGAAAGGCCATAGTCTTTCCTTTGTACCGCTCAGGAAGATAATTGTCCATAATGAGAATTTCTTCTGCCTTACTTTTTCCCAGATAAGGCAGCTTCTCAAGGATTCGTTCTTCCCCCTTTTCCCTTTTTAATCTCCATCCAGTATTAAACTCATAGGTTTCTCCCTTAGACAGAGTCACATCCTGAACCTGAAAGGTAAAGACTACATATAGTAATAAGAAGAACTGGAATACTAAAAGTAACCAGATTTTTTTACTAAAATACTTCATCTTCCTCCTCCTTTTATCACCCTAGTATGACTTTTAATCTGTTATAAAATATACCAGTTATGGTTGCTTCTGTTTTTGGCCACATATAAGGCCTTATCCGCATTACTGTAAAGACGTTCAAATTTTCTCTCTGAAGGCTCTAAGATCCTGGCAATCCCCAAAGAAACACTGATTAATTCTTCATATTTTTCTCCTGTCACCGCTTCTTTCAGCTCCTGTACAATGCTTGCTGCCAGATACTCTACTTCCTTTAGCTCAATTACATCCTTATAGAAAAGACAAAATTCATCTCCTCCCATACGACAGGAGAAACTATCTTCCTTCCTATTTCGTAAAATTTCTCCAAACCGCTGGATTATCTTATCTCCCACCTGATGTCCGAAACGATCATTTACCTGACGAAAATGATGAAGATCCATCATATAAAGGCTACCGCTTCCCCCTGTTTCCAAATGCTCTTCCAACAGAGAAATAAAATAATTTCGATTAAATAAACCACTGAGAGAATCCTTATGAGCCAGATCACTGATTTTATGTAACATCTCATGGTGTTTTGTAACATCCAACAGCCATAACATCTTTCCCTGAAGATATCCCCCCTCTTTCAGGGGCTCAATCCGCAGCTCATATATTTTATCCTCCAGTTCCAGATTGTTTATTTTTCCTTCCATAATGGCCTTTAGTGTCTCATTTTCTTCTATTTTTTGTTTTACCGTTACGTTTCCAAAAACCTGGCTCATTCTTTGATTTAAGTAGGTAATGACTCCATGATTATTTACCACCATAATTCCTTCCTGTCCGTGCTGCAGGGCATTCTCCCCTGCCAGGGCAATGGAATCAAAATATCCGTATTTTATTAAAGCCATTCCTACTAAAATCACTGCTCCCATAATCCCCAGACAGGGAACCTCGTAGCCGCCGGTAATTCCCGTAGCCCGTATGGCATTGGGAAGCCAGGGACAGATTACCGCAAATAGCATACATAAAATACGTTTTCGTTCTACTCCGGTAGATTTTCTAATGCTAATGATACAAATGACCATGCAGCAAATACAAATTACGGCCAGATAAAGTACAAAAAGAAGAAAGCCTATACCGTATTCCAAACTCAATCTGGGAAAGGGCCCCTGCTCATTACTGGTAATGGAAGTATAAAAAATCCCGTTTTCTCTGGTAGTAAATAGAAGCCACAAAATTAGAATCCCGGATAAAACCTCTAAGGCATAAACAAATAAGGGAATCTCCCGATGACACATCTCTGCTACAAACATGGTAAAGGCCACCATCAGCAGACATTCTCCAAAATATTCCAGTAAGGTTGCGGCATAAAAGCCTCCCACATTACCGGAGGTAATCTCCACCAAAAAGCCAAAGGTATAAATGCAGCCTGAGGACACCAATAACACCGTAGCACTTTGTCCTCTGGAGGGCTTTGCTGCCAGAACAAGAAATAAAATGGCCAGACAAACCAATAGGGAAATCACATGAAGTCCCACATAGATTTCATAAATGCTGCAGCATGTTGCCAGCTTTTTAAGAATGGCCAGGGTTAAAAAATGGGCCGGATAAAAGAAATAAAAGAAGTACCGTCCTCCTATTTCCTTTCCCTTTTGTCCATTGTAATACTTTAGGGGAATTAAGGGCAGCATAAAGCCCAAAAGATAAAGCTTATCGTACCAGGGCCATTGATAATGAGAAAAATGAAGCTGTTGGTTTAACAGCATTCCCACAATCAAAAAGATCTGCAAAAATACCGTAAGTCCGCAAAACCAGATGGCCTGCTTTTTGAAGCCTTTTACGTAATAAAACACAAGAATATAAAGCATGGGCATAATTACCCAGCCTCCAATTACTGCGGAAATAAGAAACAAAGCGGAAGAAATGACAATTTTTTTCCATAAACGAAAATTCCGTTCCTCCAGCACAGCCAACAGCAACAGCCCCAGCAGCAGGTCAAAGATAATATTCTGCCGGTACTCATACAGCTCTCCAAAGAAAAGATAAAAGGGCAGCATGGAAACCACACTAAAAAATGCCATTCTCATGATATATCTTTTTTTAGAGGCGGTATGACGAAAGCCCTCTGCCACAAAATAGCACATAATGGGCAGGGTAAACCTTCCTATGATATGCATTACCTGCCCCAAAGGACTCATAAACTCCACAAAGCCCCATGCTATATGGTCACATACCATGGCTATAATTGCGATTATTTTCAGTTTTGTTCTATCCAGTCCTGCCATAACTTATCCTCTTGTTTTGGGTTGAAACAGATGAATTTTTAAGGAAAATACATCCTATATTTCGGGTTTTATTTTTATTGGTTGTTTAAAGAATTTATTTAAAATTGTACTGCAATTTATAATTATGTATACAATTATATCACAAAATAATGATAGAAGATAATATTAAGTAATTTTATATTGAAAACTATAAATTCTTATCCGTATTTTTCCAATATCATTTGTACTAAAACTAAGACACTTTTCCCTCTGCTATACAATTCCCCTAAAAGGTGATATACTTATAATATTCTTTAGCATTTTATATCATTATTGATAAATTATAATTAAATTAAAGGAGGAAAAATATGGCTAAAAGAACTTTATACGGAACTGTTATTGTTACTTATCGTTGTAATGCTCGTTGTAATATGTGTAACTGTTTTAAACATCCTACAAAGCCCCAAGAAGAGATCACCTTGGATGTAATTAAGAAATTACCCGAAATGGCATTTACCAATATTACCGGCGGCGAACCTTTTCTTCGTACTGATATTCATGATATTGTCAGAGAATTATATAAAAAATCTGATCGTGTGGTTATTTCTACTAACGGCTTTTTTACTGATCGTATTATTGCCCTTTGTAAAGAATTTCCCAAGGTTGGTATTCGCATCAGTATTGAAGGTTTAGAAGATACCAATAATGCTATCCGTGGTCTTCAGGATGGTTTCCAACGGGGATATGGCACTCTGAAAAAATTAGTTGACATGGGACATCCTGATGTAGGCTTTGGTATGACTGTTCAGGATATGAACTGTGAAGATCTTGTTCCTCTTTACAATATTGCCAACGATATGGGAATGGAATTTGCCACTGCAACCCTTCACAACTCTTTTTATTTCAAAAAATTTGATAATAAAATAGATAATCGTTTTAAGGTTGCCACAAATTTTGAAAAACTGATTAATGAATTATTAAAGAGTAAATCTCCTAAAAAATGGTTCCGTGCTTATTTTAACCATGGATTAATCAACTATATTTATGGTAATAAACGTCTTCTTCCCTGTGATATGTCACAGAATGCTTTCTTTATCGACCCCTTCTGTGATGTAATTCCTTGTAACGGAATGGAAGAAAAGGCTGTTATGGGAAACTTAAGAGAACAGGATTGGGATGAGTTATGGACCTCTAAACAGGCGGAAGAGGTTCGTGTCTGCGCCCGTAATTGTCCACGTAACTGCTGGATGATTGGAAGTGCTTCTCCGGCTATGCACAAATATATCTGGGTGCCTGCATGGTGGGTGGTAAAGCATAAAATCTTTAAAGGTGGAAAATATAGCCTTAAAGAGAATTCCTGGATTCCCAAGGAAGATTTTAAAAATTAATTCTTACTATTTTTTTATTATTAATAAAGCTTTTAAAGGAGAAAACCCTTATTGGTGTTTTCTCCTTTTTCTTGCTTTCTCTCTTCTTTTTTTATACACTATGGGTAATACTGTTGTTTAACTTATCTTATACCACTTCTGCTTTTATCCCAAGGTATAAAGATCTGTTATACTTCTGTAATCAAAAAATAATATCCGAACTAAGGAGATTCTTGATTCTCATGAATACTACGATGAATTTTTCCCAAAACCAAATAAAAAACTTTTCGTTATTTTCTATCCTTCTTAAAGCTTATTTTTCTACTTGGGCTGTTACCAGGATAGGAAATATTCATGCTATGAACATTATGGGGATTTTTCTTTTTATCCTTATCTTCTATTTTTATATTAAAACCCCAAATTGCAGACTAAGAGTTTATTTAGATAATAAGCAAGTTTCCTTGAAAAGTCGTATATTTTCTGTAAGTAACTCTCCTGCTTTTTTAACCGGCTTCTTTTCTTTTCTACTTTCCACTTCCTATTTAGCCGGTAGCTATCATACGATTATCCATGATGTAAACAATAGTTTATTTAAAATTGTATTACTGTTTTCAACTTGGATAGGACTATATTTTTTATTGGAACAAATTTTATTTTTCCTTTCTTACTTTTTATTTTACAAAATAGAGAAGGAGAAAAACAGCTGGGTATATAACCCTACTTCTTTACCCATGTTTAATACGCTTAATATCCTATTAGAAAAAAATAGTAATAAGTTACCCCTCCTCTGTTTTTTTCTTTGTATTATTGTCCGAGTTCCCTTTTTCCTTTATTCTTATCCCGGAATCATGACACCGGATAGTATCAATCAGATTGAACAAATCCTAGGAATGAAGCCCTTTAGTAATCATCACCCTTGGGTTCATACCATGATTATGTCCTTCTTCTATCACCTGGGTAGCCTGTTTACGGAAAACATAAACCTTGCTTTTGCCTTTTATACTGCATTTCAAATTATATTTATAGCCTTAACAGCCTCCTATTTGATTTTTATCTTATCTAAATATACAAAAAATAAACTCTTACTATTATTACTGATTTTATCTTATGCTTTTCTTCCTTATCATAGTGTAATGGCAATCTGTATTTGGAAGGATGTAATGTTTAGTGGAACCGTTTTACTCTTTTCTACTACTCTGTTTCATCTGCTTATGATACAAAAAGAAAATAAAATTTTAAATGGGAGGATAATGATAAAAGAAAATTTTCTCTATTATCTCTTGTATTTTATCAGCGGAGTACTTTTTTGTCTTCTTCGCTCCAATGGCTGGTATGCTTTTTTAATCACTGTTCCATTTTTACTACTCTCTTTTGGGAAAAGCAAAAAACTTATGTATCCTCTTCATTTATTTATTCTTCTTTTGGTACTGTTCATCAAAGGACCGGTTATGGATCATTATCAGGTAAAGCAGCCTGATTTTGTAGAATCCCTTTCTATTCCCCTTCAACAAGTGGGGAGAGTAATTGCTAAAAACCATGTTCTTACGCAAGAAGAATGGGAATTATTAAATAATATTATGGACACTCGCTATGTTGGGCAGCTTTATACGGAATTTATTTCCGATCCTATGAAGGAATTGGTTCGTGCAGGCAATCCTTCTCATTTAGAAGAACATAAAGCAGAATATCTAAAGCTATGGATTAGTCTGGGACTTCGTTATCCTGCTACTTATTTGGAGGCCTATTTGGAGCAAACTAAAGGTTTTTATTCTCCTTCTACTATTTATTCCGTTGCAGAGGTAGATGGAATTATTGATAATGATACGGGATTAAGCAGAGAATATCTACTCCGTGGAAAGGTAATTGTAAAGGTACGTGAAATATTAATTAAACTTCAGGAAATCTTTCCTATTTACGGCGCACTCTGGAGCATGGGATCTTTATTTTGGGGAATCCTAATTTTACTTTACTTACAGTTAAGCAAAAGGTATTATCTTTCTTCAGAATCTAAGGCATCATCTGAAGATTATGATATTTCCTTTAATTCTTTGCCCACTATTCAAATTGTTACTCTATGGCTTCCTTCTATCGCTATTATAGGAACCCTACTGTTAGCCACTCCTGTAGCCACGGAATTTCGCTATGCTTATCATTTAGCGTATTGTTTACCTTTGTATCTTGGAATAGTGTGGAGCAAATGTAACCATTCAGGATAAGTCGAAACTCCTTTGGGTTTTCTCTCTTCGGAGTATAAGTCTATAATCGAGTAGGAGGCTAACCATTAATTGATTAGCCGACCTCTCACACCACCTAGCATACCGTTCGGTACTAGGCGGTTCCTTAGTTTTCACAGACTACTAGATAATAGTCAAGCATAGATGTATATCCCAGCTTGGCT
>JAFXGR010000041.1 GCA_017520155.1 Lachnospiraceae bacterium | reverse complement strand
ATGGGAGAATTTTTTTCTCGTTTTTCCACCCTGGATAAAATTGTGGCAGGAATGGGATGTATTGTGGCTATAGTTGCAGTGTTGACTATTTTTGCCTATACAGGAAATCATAGCCAGAACAAGCAGGTAGAGGCAATGGCGCCTATTGGGCTGCAAATGGAAAATGTAGGGATTATTGGTATGGACAAGCTGCTGGCTGTAGCAGATGCCCAAAAAGCCATGTTTCAGGCAATACAGTTAGAGGAAGAACTAAGTCCTCAGTATGAAGAAAAAGAAGTATCAAAAGAAATACAGGTGGCAATGAAGATGACCTCTGTACAAAGGGATTTAAAAATAAAGTTTGTTAATAAGAAGACAGGAAAACTGGTAAGCAGTATCCCTTTTGAGGTTGAAATTACAGATGGAAGCGGAAAGAAATATAATAAAATAGATGAGGACAAGGATGGAATCATCTATTTGAAGGATTTAGAGCCGGGAAATTATACGGTAACAATGGTAAAGCTGGATAATACAGATGGATACAGTTTTTCTACCTCCGAGGAAAAAATTAAAGTAAAAGATAAAATTGATTATGAAAAAATAGATGTTAGTGATGAAATAAAAGATCAAAGTGAAGTGGATGTGGCAAAAGAAGATACAGCGAAAAAACAGGAAACAGAAGCAGTACTTCAAAATACAGTGGAATGGGTAGAGTCAAGAAAAGAAGCAGTATCTTCTCAGGAAACCTATACTAAAGTAGAGAAAAACACTATTGCAGATCCTGCACTCAGTGCTTCCCTAAGCTTTGATCATACGGTTTTAAAGCTGATGAAACAGGGAATTTTCCTGGCCACAGTAGCAGAGTCTGTAACAGAAGGAACGCCATCGGAAGGTGAAACAAATCCACCTACAGGAGAAGAAACACCTTCAACGGAAGAAGTAACACCACCGCAGGAGGGAGATAATATAACTCCTCCTAAGGAGAACGAAACACCTCCTGCAGAAATAGATAAGGTAAAAGCCATTGATCTTACGGCAAGCGAAGAAAATGTGGAAGAAGGGAAGATGGTTACCTTTACTGCTAAAGTAGAAAAGGAAGGAAATCCATCTTATACTCTGGAATGGAGTGTGGCAGGAAGTGATTTGGTCTCTTTAAATGTAGCAGGAGAGACTGCTTCTCTTACTGTAACAAAGGCACCTGAACAGGATACCACAATAACCGTAACCGTAAAGGCGGGAGCTGTTTCAGCATCTAAAAATGTTACCGTTAAAGCAAAACCTAAGGAAGTGATAATACCAGTGACAAAAATTGAGCTGGATTCCCATGCCATTACGTTAGAGGTAGAAAAAAGTCATGAGTTTAAAGTTACTGTACTGCCGGATAATGCGGCAAATAAAAACTATACCTGGTCAGTGGCAGACCCGCAAGTGGCAAAAATAGAGAATAATAAGGTAACGGCTTTAAAGGCAGGAACAACAAAAATAACAGTTACTTCTGCAGCAGATGGAACAATTAAGGCAGAATGTACCGTTACTGCAGTGGCAAAGGTGGAAACAACCATAAAGCTGGATAAAACATCAGCAGTTTTAAAACCAAAGGAAACTTTACAGCTTAATGCTACAGTTACTCCGGAAGGAAAAACCATAAAATGGGCTTCTTCTAAAACAGAGGTGGCAACTGTGGATGATAAAGGAAAAGTAACGGCTGTGGCAGCAGGAGAAACGGTGATCACAGCGGAATCAGAGGGCAAAAAAGCAGAATGTAAAATTACCGTAAACAGCGGTTACGATCCGAAGACAGATACCACAAAACTGTTAAAGGATAAAAGCGGAAATCAGATTTATGTAATGGTAAATGGTGCTTATGTAGAGGCAAAGGTTGCCGATTATTATAAGTATGATACCTTCTATAAAAAAGAAAATGTTTCCAGCTACCGTTATTATGGATGGCAGAATTTAGACGGCAAATCCTACTTTTTTGATAAAAACGGTAATAAGGTTACAGGAGAACAGGTAATTCAGGGAGCAAAATATAATTTTAACAGCGACGGAAGCCTTAACACAGGATCCGGTGTACTGGGAATTGATGTTTCTACCTGGAATGGAAATATAAACTGGAATCAAGTGAAAAATTCCGGTGTTTCCTATGTAATTATCAGAACCGGTTTCCGTGGTTCCACCCAGGGGGCACTGGTGGAAGATAATAAATTCCGCCAGAACATTCAGGGAGCCATAAATGCCGGATTAAAGGTAGGTGTTTACTTCTTTACTCAGGCAGTGAATGAAGTGGAGGCAGTAGAAGAAGCATCTATGGTATTAAGCCAGATTAAGGGGTATAAAATCACCTATCCTGTTTTCATTGATGTGGAAGGCAGTGGTGGACGTGCAGACGGATTAGATGCAGGAACAAGAACGAGAATCATTAATGCTTTCTGTCAGACTATACAAAACGGAGGCTACAGAGCAGGAATTTATGCAAATAAGACCTGGCTGGCACAAAAAATGAATGTCAGTGCGTTAAGTGGCTATAAGATTTGGTTGGCTCAGTATAATACACAGGTAACTTATGGCGGAAGATATGATATGTGGCAGTATTCTGATAAAGGAAAGATTTCCGGAATCAGCGGAAATGTGGACATGAACTTAAGCTTTATGAATTACTGATAGACTGGTATGTTTTTAAAAAGTGTGTATTAAATGGGATATTCATTAGCTAGTGCAACGGTTTTAAAATAACTATACCATATCACATGCCTATTTTCCTGATAGCAAAGATTCAAAAATCCTCAGCGTAGCCCGCTACGCCTACGTTTTTTGAACTTCACTCTCAGAAAAATATTCTATGTGAATGGT
>JAFXGR010000040.1 GCA_017520155.1 Lachnospiraceae bacterium | reverse complement strand
TAATCCCCTATTTAATCAATTTAGGTACAGATAAAGTGTCGTGCGTCGAATTATAATTCTCACCTACTGTAAATTTACCGCGGATTAATTTCGACATCCCTTTCCTTATATCTATCTTAACGTGCTGTTTTTAACCGCATGTTTTTTTCTTTTCTTCTTGACCTGTCATTCCTCTTTCCTTATAGTCTTTTAGGTAACTAAAAAAAGAGAAAGAATAGCCCCTCCTACAGTTCGTTCTTTCTCTCACACACATGCAGCCTGAAGTACCATGCAGGATCTATGTCCTAATAATTAATGTACTTTACTAATGGCTGCACCAGCTTTTTTATGATAAGAAAATTTTCACTGTTTTGCAAGCTTATCCGCATAAAAACTTCATCAGATTCTTTATTTTCTGCTGTTATGGATTCCTATTCCTATACTTCACAGGAATGTCCTTCCTGTCATTCCGCTGGAAACCTCGTTCCCCATGGGTTCTACAAACGTAATATCATTGATTTTACATATGGCAAAACCACTTACCATAAGATTTCTGTCAAAAGATTAAAATGCAAAAGCTGTGGTCATACCCATGCCATTCTCCCGGATGTTATCGTTCCCTATGCACAGTACAGTCTCTTCTTTTTGTTACGGGTTTTAGGGGAATATTTCTTACGGTTCAAAACCATTTCCCAAATCTGCCATGTTTACAGCATCACTCCTTCCATGCTTTACCGATGGAAGGACTTGTTCTTATGCCATAAAAACGACTGGCTTCCTCTTCTGGAACATTTGGAAACATCTCCTCTGGATTTCTTAAAAAAGCTCTGCTTCGCGGGAAATTTCTCCGTTTTCTTTTCCTGTCCCTTTTATAAACTGACCGGTGTTTCTTTCCTTCAGTCCCACAAAAATCCCGGATAATGCACATTCCTTTCGGAAACTATTTTCGCAGTCTTTCTTTTTTCCCTCTCTACATAACATGGGAATGGTTTCTTTTCCTACCGGCAGTTACCATGGTAACAACACTATTTTTAAGGAGGTTTTTACCATGACAAAAGACAAAACAACCGCAGATGCTGTAGCCATTGCACAGTTTAAGTTTGCCCTCATCGCCCCTGTCCTGCAGGGCCTCTTTCCGGATCCTTCCAGAACCGCTTATTACAAAAGGGTTACGGAAAAACCACTGACCCTTCCGGATGGCACTGTAAAAGAATACGGTTATAAAACCCTGGAAAAATGGGTCTCACAGTACAGCCTTGGAGGTTTTGATGCCTTAATGCCTAAATCCCGTTCCGATCCGGGAACTTCCAGAGCCCTTCCTGCCACCGCCATTGAAGAGATTTACCGCTTAAAAGAAGCTTTTCCACGCCTGAATGCCACTCAGATCCATAAACAGCTGGCGGAAGATTCCTTTATTCCTGCAACGGTTGCCGCAGATGCCGTTCAGCGGTTCATTAAAAAGAATGACTTAAAATCTGCCAGAAATCCTAACATAAGAGACCGGAAAGCTTTTGAAGAAGATTCTTTCGGAAAAATGTGGCAGGCCGATACCTGCTATCTTCCCCATATCACCGAAGATGGTAAGTCCCGCAGGGTCTACTGTGTCATGATCATCGATGACCACTCACGTATGCTGGTTGGCGGTGGACTTTTCTGCAGCGATAATGTCGCTAATTTTCAGAAAGTTTTCAAGGATGCCATTTCTGTCTACGGTATTCCGGATAAACTTTACGTAGATAATGGGGCACCTTACTCTAACGAACAGCTTTCCCTCATCTGCGGTTCTGCAGGAACTGTCCTTCTCCACACGAGAATAAGAGACGGGGCTTCGAAGGCTTATGTAAAGAATTAGTTTATGTAAAGAAATGTGGACTCAGCCCAGTGTTTTCTATGAACTGAGCCCTGATTTCTTTACATAAAATCTATCGCCTGTTGAAGCTTTTCAGCCATTCTTTCAAGTTGGTATCCGTATCCCAGGATGCAGGTTCCGGAGGAAGTATTTCTTTACTTGCAGCTTCAATTGCTTTTCTTTTTAGTTTCGCATCAGTTCTGGCATAAACTTCCGTTGTTGTTACGCTGGAATGACCTAACAGATCTCTGATATACATCAGGTCAACTCCTGATGTAAGCAGCTCCATGGCTGTCGTATGCCTCATTTTATGTGCTGTTAAATCCGAAGGTATTAATTCCGGATTTATGGCTCTTGCTTTCAAACTGTATTTTTTCAGGATATAGTTTACTCCCTGTCTGGTAAACTGCTCATCCATATGGTTTTTAAACAGATATTCTTCATACCGGGCTTCTGCATCATAATGCATATTAGATAAATATCTTTTTATATGTCTGGCAGATGTTTCCAGCAAGGGAACATATCTTCCTTTATTGCCTTTTCCATGAATTTTTATGGTATAAGGTTCTGTCAGAGAAATATCTTTTACTTTTATATTGATCAGTTCCGAAACACGGACTCCAGTGGTATACAAAATAAGAATCATTACATAATCCCTTAATCCATTGGCTGAATTTATATCAATCTGATCAACTAACAGTTTAACACCTTCTGTTTTCAGATAAGAAATTTCTTTTTGTTCCGTTTTCTTTAAGGGGATTCCTAAAATCCGCTGGTATTCTTCCATGTAATCCGGAAATTCATACTTCAGGTAATGGACAAAACCTTTCATTGCAGCAAGCCTGTAGTTACGGGTAACAGGACTGTTTCCACGCTCTTTTTCAAGCCAATGCAAAAATCCAAGAACAGACTCCCATGTGTAATCCTTTATTTTTAATTTTTCAGTTTTTTTACCTTCTATGGCTTCCATATATTCAAGATAGAGTAAAAATGCATTCCTATAGGAATCTATCGTTTGGGGTGAACTTCCACGTTCATTCGGCAGGTAACGTGTAAAATATTTTCCAAGAAATGTTCCGAAATCAGTTGATTTCATCGAAATCACCTTCTTTCACTTCTTCAAATATCTGTTCAGCCAGCCCACGAAATTTTTCCTCTATATATGGGAATAACTGCAGGGTAAGCCTTACCTATTTCTCGGTAGCCAGTATCGTTTTATGTCCAAGATAAGTGGAAAGTATAGGCAATGCCACATCCATATCCATTCCGGAATCGGTCAGCTGTTTAAAGGAATATACCGCTATATGATGCCGCCAGTCATGAATGCGCCTACCATTACCGTCTCCAAGGTATGGTATTTTTGCCTGAAACAGAAACTCACGGTGTTTCTCATAGACAGTTTTGGCATCCAGTCTGCCACCGTTTGCATTTGTAAAAATATAATCTTCTTCCTCCAGCAGATAAAAACATTTGTTGGCATATTCCTTTATCAAACCAAGAAGATCGTCCGGCAATACAACATAGCGTTGTCTGTCGTTTTTTGTTCCATTTAAAAGCAGGATTCCTTTTTCAAGGTCAACATCTTTTTTGCGTATTCCCAGGGTTTCATTTATCCTCGTTCCGTAACAGTATAGAATCCGGAATAATACAGGATATTGTATGGCATCCTTTCGGTTATGTCCGCTGTGATAACAGTCGACTGCAAAAAAATACCTTTCAACTTCTTCGTTTGTGTAAATATGGGGCTGAAAATCAGTCCCTTTATATTTGATATCACGAATTAAATATATATCATATCCCTTTATGCTTAAGTAATTTAAAAAATGTTTACTGGCATTAATCCGCGAATAGTGAGTCGTATGGCTTTCACTCTCACGTTGTTCCAGCCATAGGGACGCATGACCGTTCGTGAATACCGGTTCCTCAATATTTTGCTGAGCACAGAAACGGTCAAATGCAATCAGGTTTCTCCTGAAATTATTTCCATTAAAACCGGCTG
>JAFXGR010000039.1 GCA_017520155.1 Lachnospiraceae bacterium | reverse complement strand
ATTTTCTTTCAGCGCAGCTACCGTAGAAGTTAAATTCTGTCCATCCAAGGTAGTACCGTATACCTTCTCCACACTCTTGTAAGAATACCAGCCGGCAGTTCGGTTATCCTTGTTTTCGTTATTAACCTGTATAAATTCTGCTTCTTCTTCAAAACCTGCATCTGCTAAAAGACCGGTGGATTCTCCACCCCCTTCAGGTATTTCTTCCCCTTCAGTTCCCTCTGAATTTTCCGGTACTTCAGTGTTTTCCGTCTCTGTTACGGAATCAGCCTTAACAACTAAACAAGCATCATCCAGGTATAAATCTGTCCCTTCATGAGCCTCGGTCCATCCATATACTCTGGGGATTCCGGATTCATAAACAAATTCAATCCTGTATTCTTTCCATTCTGTAGAGGTAATTCTTTGTTTAATTTCTGTATTACCTTCACCAAAATTTTTAACCCCTATATAATGTTTCGCCAAATCATTTTCATCAGCAAGCTTAACTTTAACCGTATAAACATAAGTTGCCCCTACTATCAGTCCGGCAACATCCTGCTCAAGGGATGAGTTATTCCCACGAAAGGCAACTACATTAGAAGATAATCCCTGCCCTTCCAAATTACTCCCATCCACCTTTTCAACATTTTGGTAATAATACCAGCCGCTGTTTCTTGTCCCACTGCTGTCAGTAACCTGTGTAAATGCCTCATCCTTTTCAAAATCACCGTTTACCAACAGGTTGGTTTCCTCTACAGGCGCTGCCTGTACTTTTTGGAGTGTTCCTATTCCCGGCAATATATTCGTGGCAATTATAACCCATGCCAATACTGCGGACAATATCCTACTCCTTGTTTTTTGTTTCCCCATTTTTTCCTCCTTTACCCCAGTTCTACCGGATTGTTTTTTGAAATCTGCTGTATCAGTTCGGGATAAATCTGATTCAGTATATAATGTTTAAGATAAAGTTCAGGTGCCTGCTTATATTGCGAAGTCTCTTCCTCTATCTTCACTATTGTAATTACAGAGGTTATACCATCATCTGTTTTTTTGTACTTCTCTCCTACCTCTGCCGAAAGTAAAAATTCTGCATAGTGTACTTCCACCTTTACTCTTCTTAATAATTCTTCTCTAGTGACTGTCTCTTCTCTTACTTTACCTTCTGCTTCTACCTGATAAGTCACCCGTGCCCGATAGATCATTGCCTCTTGATTATCATCATAATATTTTTCAGCGTTCTTTTTCAGTTCATTATCCTCTTGTTGTGTAAGATAATTAATAATCTCTATCTCCAGATTATCCAGGGTATACTGAAAATAGCTTGTTAACTCAAATTGCTTCAGTCCATAAACCGGTTCATTCTTCTCCAGCCTCTTTCTTCGGTTTAAGTTTTCTTCCTCCATTTTCTTTTGTAATACAGAAAAAGAATAGGGCTCACATAAACCAAGATAGTTTCCCAGATAATATACTGCATTCACTTCATTTGCATATTGAAGAATCTTTTCCTCTTTTACACTTTCTTCCATATCCGAGGGTAAATCTCTTCCTGCAAGATAGGTGTAAAATTCATATTCTTCCTTGGAAATTACCCTTATATATCCCTTTAGATTTCTGATTTCCTCTAAAAGGGATATATTTTCCTCATTTCCCAAACAGCCTGTTAAAAAAATCAACAAAAGAAAAAACAAGATTATTATATTTCTATCTATTT